>NZ_CAJZDT010000024.1:0-19136 GCF_915066115.1 uncultured Streptococcus sp.
AGAAAAGCAGAAATTATCAACGAAATCTACCTCAATGGTACGCCTCTTGAAAAGAAGGTTGCCAGCGTCTTCCTTGAAACCTTCCTCTTCTACTCTGGGTTCTTCACACCACTCTACTACCTCGGTAACAACAAACTAGCTAACGTTGCAGAAATCATCAAACTGATTATTCGTGATGAATCTGTTCATGGAACCTACATCGGTTACAAATTCCAACTTGGTTTCAATGAATTGCCTGAAGAAGAGCAAGAAAAACTCAAAGAATGGATGTACGACCTGCTCTACACTCTTTATGAAAATGAAGAAGGCTATACAGAAAGCCTCTATGACGGTGTTGGTTGGACGGAAGAAGTCAAAACCTTCCTTCGCTACAATGCTAACAAGGCACTCATGAACCTAGGACAAGATCCACTCTTCCCAGATTCAGCTGATGATGTCAACCCAATCGTTATGAACGGTATTTCAACCGGAACATCCAACCACGACTTCTTCTCTCAAGTCGGAAATGGTTACCTTCTTGGTGAAGTTGAAGCCATGCAAGACGATGACTACAACTACGGTTTGGACTAATTCAATTGTCCCATAACTGATAACAAATATCATGGTTTGTTTAAAACAACCATGATATTTTTGTTTTTGTTTTCTTTTGTTTTTTAAATTGATTGATTGCATACTTTATGATAAAATAGTAATAGAAATAGAGGTGATAACGATGTTAAAGCAGGAAAAACTAGATAATATTCTAGAAACGGTAAATACAAAGGGAACTATTACTGTAAAAGAAATCATGACTCGCTTGGATGTGTCAGATATGACTGCTAGACGCTACTTACAAGAGTTGGCCGACAAGGATTTACTTGTTCGAGTTCACGGTGGAGCTGAAAAAATTCGCACAGGTTCCATTTTAAATAATGAACGTTCCAATACTGAAAAACAAAGCTTACAGATTGCAGAAAAACAAGAAATTAGCCGTTTTGCAGGTCATTTAATCGATGAAGGCGAAACCATTTTTATAGGTCCAGGGACAACCTTGGAATCTTTTGCCCGTGAACTTCCAATTGAAAATATTCGTGTTGTAACAAACAGTTTACCAGTCTTTCTCATCCTAAACGAACGAAAACTAACAGATTTGATTTTAATCGGTGGAAACTATCGCTCTATCACTGGAGCCTTTGTGGGAACACTAACCTTACAAAACCTAGCCAATCTCCAATTTTCTAAAGCTTTCGTTAGCTGTAATGGTATTCAGGACAATGCGATTGCGACCTTTAGTGAAGAGGAAGGTGAATCACAACGTATTGCCCTCAACAATTCCAATAAAAAATACTTACTAGCTGACAATAGTAAGTTCAATAAATTTGATTTTTATACCTTCTACAATATCTCTGATATTGATACCATCGTTTCAGATTCTAAACTGAGCAAAGAAACATTTGAACAACTTTCAAAACAAACAAACATTATTCTTTCTAAACCATAAAACTATCCCCACCGATTGGTGGGGATAGTTTTATCTAAAGTTTAATCAATAATCTGACTTTCCGCTACTTTCTTGTACCAGTGAGCTGATTTCTTAGGATAACGTTCCTGAGTTTCAAAGTCTACATAGAAGAGACCGTAACGTTTCTCATAACCATTTGACCATGAGAAGACGTCCATCAATGACCAAATGAAGTAACCTTTTACATTAGCCCCATCTGCAATAGCATCAGATAAGACTTCCAAGTGTTGTTTCACATAATCAATACGGCCATCATCGTAAACAGTGTTATCAACGAACTCATCTTTATATCCAAGACCATTTTCAGTGATGTAAATCTTCTTGTAGTTCGGATAATCTTTCTTCACACGCATGATTTGGTCATACAAACCTTGAGGGTAGATAATCCAATCCCAATCCGTACGTGGTACATAATCAGGAGCTACACGACGACCAACACCTTTGATTTGGTACTTAGAGCTTCCTTTCTCACCCTTACCATTATGGATAATTTCAGTTTCTCCATCAAAGGCTTCCATCCAGTCACTCATATAGTAGTTGATGCCTAGAAAATCATTCAAGTCTTTTGCGGCTTCTAATACTTCGAAATCTTCGTCACGCAAGTCAAGCTTTCCACCATTGGCAGCCAAGATAGCCTCTACCCCTGCCAGGGTCTTTTCAGAGTAGTGACCCAGATAAGTTGCATCCAAGATAAATTTGTTATGGATAATGTCCTCCAACTCTGCCGCAATAACATCTGCTGAATTTTCAGGATCTAGAGGATATTTAGTAGGCAGGGCATGAACAACACCAATTTCACCTTTATAGCCTTTGTCTTTATATAATTTAACTGCTCTTGCATGAGACACCA
Organism: uncultured Streptococcus sp.; assembly: GCF_915066115.1. Taxonomy (GTDB): domain Bacteria; phylum Bacillota; class Bacilli; order Lactobacillales; family Streptococcaceae; genus Streptococcus. The sequence continues at coordinate 2,352 of NZ_CAJZDT010000024.1, forward strand.
TCATATTGTGGTGCGATTGGAAGACTTTGGCAAGGTCGTACTGAATTCCTGGAGGGAATTTCCCAACCAAGTATTGACCATCACCAATTGGCCCAATTTCATTAAAGGTTGTCCAATAGTTTACTTCTGGGAATTCTTCAAAACAGAAGGCAGCGTAATCTACAAAGTGTTCAATGTTTTCACGGTTTAAGAAGTCTCCATTTGAGTGGAGAGCTTCTGGCGTGTCAAAGTGGTGAAGAGTTACAAAGGGCTCAACATGACGTTTGTGACACTCTGCAAATAAATTATGATAAAACTCAACACCTTTCTGATTTACTTGACCGTAACCAGTCGGGAAAATACGTGACCAAGCAATAGAAATTCGAATACCATTGACACCGTACTCTTCTGCTAGCTTGAGATCAACTGGATATCGATTGTAAAAATCACTAGCTGGCTCCGCAGTGTACCAGTAGTTATCTTCAAGATATTTATCCCAAGCAACTGGTCCTTTTCCATCAGTATGTGTAGCACCTTCTGCTTGATAAGCAGCTGTTGCGCCACCAAAAATAAAGTCTTTTGGTAATGTTTTTGTCATTTTTTTCACCTATTTCTTGATTTAAATAAAGTAAAAGTGAGAGGAGAGGAGTCAGTGAGCCATCCTTCTCCATCTCACTTCTTGTACCAAGTCACCGAATTGTGACATGAGGAGGTAAAAACGATGTCTTTTTACCGACGAATTAACAAGGCGATTAGGAAATTCACCCTAGCGATTTCCGTAACGATAGGAGACTGTTTTATAGTCCCTAGCCTTAATCGAATTGTGCTTGTACAAATGCTAGAGCACCTTTTCCATCACGAGTTAATTTGATGTATTGAGCGCCTTCTGTCTTGGCAAGTTTAATACCGAGTTTATCTGTTTCTGCTTTCATATCTTCAAAGTTTGAAGCAACTTGAGGAGCAAGGATAACCAAATCAAACTCTGGCAACATTTCACGGTGGGCACCATAGCCACCTGCTGCTGCTTTCACAGGAACATTGTACTCTGCTGCTGCCTTGTTCAAAGCATTTGCAAGAAGTCCACTTGTACCTCCACCTGCACAGAGAACGAGGACATTTGTTTCTTCAGTGATTGTATTTTGTGCTGCTTCTACACCCGCTTTTTCAAGAATAGCATCCGCTTTTGCAGTGTTGAAGTTTGCGGCTACTTTTTCTTTCAATTCATCATTAGATTTACCTAAACGTTCTTCTTCAAGAATTTGTTCATCATAGACTTTAAGGAATGGATAGTAAATGACTACGTCAACTACGATTAGAAGAGCAGCAAGAATGAATGATAGAACTTGGAAGTTCGTACCAAGAACTAGACCTAGTGGAGCTGGAGTTGTCCATGGTAGATTAGCAGTAAATGAGTTCATTCCAAGTGTTTCAATAAAGAATTTGAAGATCCAAACGTTTGCGATTGGAGCAAAGATAAATGGAATGAAGAAGATTGGGTTTAATACAAGTGGTGCACCAAACAAGATTGGTTCATTTACACCGAAGAAGGTTGGAACTACTGAAGCACGACCGATTGCACGGTTACGTTTGGATTTTGTCAACCACATGAACATGAATGGAACAACCAGTGTCGCACCAGTACCACCCATGGTAACGATAAACATTTGTGTACCAGAAGTAAGAATCTTGTCAGCGTGCATACCTTGTTGGAGAAGGTTCAAGTTGACTTCGGCATTGGCATAGGTAATAGCTGCGATAGCTGGTTCAACGATAGATGGACCATGGATACCAACAAACCAGAAGAAAGCAAAGGCACCAAAGATAATCGTAATACCTAGATAACCATCAGCAGCAGAGAATAATGGTGCAAAGAATTTACCGATTGATTCAGCTACGCTTGCACCAACAAAATGACGAGCTAGTAAATCAAGAGCATAAAGAGAAACAACTGATAGAGTGAATGGAATCACATCTTTAAAAACTTGTGAGATATTAGGTGGAACTTCGTCAGGCATACGAATAGTGACGTTGTTCTTAACACAAACCTTATAGATGGCTACAGTAACAAAGGCAGCAAGGAAGGCTGAAAGCAAACCTTTTGTCCCCAAGAATCCAGTAGCTAGGCCATTTTCGATAGGATCAGCTGCCAACATCAACAAACCAACAATCGCTGCTAACAGTGTTGACATATAGTTGATTTGATTGGTTTTCTCCATGCTACGGTTTACTGAGTCAGTCAATGACTTAGCTGTTGTACCAGCTACCAAGAGAGCCAGAATACCCATAGAATAGCTATAAGGTTTCATCAGAAAGGCTACAACTTCATCAGACCATTTAAAGCCCCATGAGTTTGGTACAAAGGCAATCAAGATAAAAATACTTGAGAAGAGAATAACAGGCATACCTGCAATGAAACCATCACGAATGGCACGAAGGTAGATATTACGAGATAGTTTCTCAAAGAAAGGCTTTCCTTTCTCAATAAATGCAATTAATTTATTCATTACTTAACTCCTCTCTTGTAGAGTTCAATTAAATGGTGCATCAAATCTTTTAATAAGATAGTTGTCATCAAGTGGTCTTGGCCATGCATCATGGTTACACTATAGGCTAAGTCCTCACCTGAAGCTTCCTTAGCCAATAGACTTGTTTGCGCGTGGTGAGCCTCTGCAATGCAAGAACCAGCTTCCTCGACTAAGCTATCTGCTTTCGCAAAATCGCCAGCTTCAGCAGCTTTCAAGGCTTCCAATAGTTTTGAACGAGCATCGCCAGCATAGGCTACGATTTCAAAACCTAACAATGTTACTTCTTCTCTATTCATGATAGAATTCTCCTTAGGTATTTTTAATTAAATTTTTATGACAATAAACGTTGGATATGTAGAACTAGATAAACTCGTTCACTTTTATACAAATCAAGACCCGTATGTTGCGTAATCACATCATAGATCTTGGAACCAATCTCGAACGCTTTTGGATAGGATTGTTTAATATGATCTTCCATATCCAGAAGTGATTGGTTATCATCTCTAGATCTGTCTAAATAATCCAAGAAATAATTCAAATGTATCATAAAACGATCATAGAAATGATTATTCTCTTTGGTTCGTTGAATTGCATAGTCCGTTAAAACTTCTTCAACATTCCTGAGAATTTCTTTCCTCTTATCAATCGACTCCACAAGTTCCACTTCATTTTCACCTTCGGCATTAATGAAATGATAAGCAATCCGAATAATTTCGTCCTCAGGAAAATGATCTGCTAGCTTCTGACGATAAATTTCAAAAGCTTCATTTGCGATTTGAAAAGCGACAGGATACTTAGTGGAAATATCTGGTAGATTACTATCCTTGTACCTTCCTTGTGCTAGAGCTTGGTAAGAACAGTAAATATGATCTGTCAAGGTTACGTAGAGATACTCTTGAATTGGATAATGATATTTCTTTGATAGCTTATCAATGATTTCATAGGTCACTGTGATAAAATCAAGCGGAACATCTTTGAGGAGAGCCATAAAGTTTTCTCTTGACTCTTCTGTCTTCATCCGAAAGATTTTCTCAATATGCTGTTCAGTAATCAAATCTCCCTTCCTCTTTCCAAATGTAATCCCCTTACCAATCACAATCACTTCTTCTCCTTTATCATTTCTGACAAGCGAGACATTGTGATTCATTGGATTTAGAATTCGATACATGTCAACCTCCTTTTATATCTTAAAGGTATATGAGTACAAAAAATGACCACAAATGAACTAGAAAATCAGCCGATTTCTAATTCACCTGTGATCATGCCTAATATTACTTAGTAACACTCACCTTGTATTAACTTGTGATTTAAGTATAGCACAAGTAAGTTATTTTGTAAACCTTTACATACAACTTTTTTAAATTTTTTTAGATTCATGTTCCTAACCTAGGAGGACTTGCTTACACGCGTTCTTTCCATGAAGTCGCTGTTGTTTGAAGAACTTTATTGAGCTCATCAATGTTTTCAAAACCAGTTGTGCGAAGCCATTCGCGAGCTGCTGCTTCACCATCTTTGATGTATGCTTCAACTGATCCAGCCCATGTAGCACGGCCACAAAGAACTCCGTTAAAGTTTGCACCTGATTCATGAGCAAATACAAGAGTATCTTGGAAAAGTTTAGCTGATACACCAGCACTCAAGTAGATGTATGGCAAGTTAGTTGCTTCATCTTGAGCTTTGAAGAAGGCTGCTGCTTCTTCACGTGTGTAAACTACTTCACCCTCAGCGAAGCCTTCAACATATTTAATGTTAACAGGAACTTCTACTTTCAAGACATCAATGTTAAAGCGTGGGTCTGAGAAGACTTTCATAGCACCAATAACTTTGTGTGGTTTTACTTTAGCATATTCTACAGAACCTGCGTCCGCAATTTTTTCATCGTAAGCAAGGATTTCAAGGAAGAATGGGATATCTTCAGCCACACATTCAGAACCGATACGTTCGATGTAAGCTTGTTTTTCTTGGTTAAGTTCGTCTGAGCTATCTACATCATAGTAAAGCAAGAATTTAACTGCATCTGCACCTTCTTCTTTAATACGTTTTGCAGACCAAACATCCAAGCAGTCTGGCAAGCGTTTTGTACTTGTTGTGTCATAACCTGTTTTTTCATAAGCAAGGAGAAGACCAGCTTTTTCATCAAGAGCTTTAGTTGCTGGAAGTCCATACTCAGGGTCAAGAAGCATAGATGAAGCGTATTTAGTCAATTCATCTGCTACCAAGACTTTGAGTTCTTCCATTTGAGCCACTGTTGGTTCTTCTGTTTGGTGTTGAGCCATAAGGCGTTTCAAAGCACCACGTTGGTCAAATGCAAGAGCTGAGATGATACCATTTTCATCAGAAAGTTTTTCTAAGCGTGCACGTTTTTGTTCTGTTAAAGCCATTTTATACCTCTTTTACTATTAATTGATCATATAGAGCTTGATAGTTAGCCATGTTGACATGACCAGTCATTTTTTCTTGAGCATTGAGCATACCAAGGACATTTGCCTTGATGAGTAATTCTGCATCCGATTCTTTATGAAGAAGTCCTGAAGAAATTCCTGCCACAGTAGAATCTCCAGATCCGACAGGGTTGACTACCTGAATTCTAGGAATATCTACCTTGTAGAAAGTGTTCCCATGTTTGGCAAAGGCACCGTTGGCACCAAGTGAAACAATAATCCACTCAATACCTGCAAACAAAGGTTCTTGGAGAACTTCTTTTAATTCATCCAAATCCTCAGAAACTTCTCTTCCTAGAAGTTGAGACAATTCCTCATTATTTGGTTTGATGACTGTTGGTTTATGTGATGATTCAAGAACAGCCTGAAGAGCTGCACCTGAGCAGTCCAAGACTACAGGCTTGCCAGCTTGATTAGCAAGTTCTACCAAACTCACATAGTAATCAACTGGAAGACCAGCTGGCAGACTACCTGAGATGGCTACTACTTCAACTGACTCCAGGAGATTTTTGAAATGTTCCAAAAAGTCTTGACCTTCCTGTTCCAATACTTCAGGACCTTTTTCAAGAACTTCTGTTTGGTTGTCTCCGTGGAGAATAGCGATACAGTTACGAGTTTCTCCCTGAATTGAGAAGAAATCTTTCTTTACTTGATCATCGATATTTTCAACCAAAAACTCACCAAGTTTGCCACCCACTAAACCAGTAGCAAGAACAGAATCACCAAATTCTGAAAGGACTCGAGTAACGTTTAGTCCTTTACCACCAGCAGTTTTTGTTACATCCACCACACGATTGACAGTATCAATCTTCAACTCATCCAAGGGATAGGAAATATCAATGGATGGGTTCATTGTGACTGTTAAAATCATAGGTCACCTCTTAATCGTGGTATTCTCCGCGATCCCATTTTTCAAGGAATTCAGTGAAGAAGTTTGCGTCTGTTTGTTGAGCATTGTGACTTTCAACGTGTTCAATTTTCGCAATCAATTTCTTGTTTTCTTCAGATGGTTTGTATTCAGCATGGATGAAAGCTTCGATGATGTCACACATGAGCAATTCACCAGTAATCTTACCACCAAAACCGATAACATTAGCGTTCAATTGTTCTTTAGCATAAAGGGCTGTTGTCATATCACGAACCAAGGCAGAACGAACACCAGGAACTTTATTTACAGCGTTGTTGATACCAACACCAGTACCACAGATACATACCCCAAGATCAGCTTGACCGCTAGTTACAGCTTCCCCTACTTTTTTACCAAATATTGGGTAGTGAGTACGTGTATGGTCGTATGTACCAAAGTCAATAACTTCATATCCTTTTGATTTCAAAAATTCTGAAACCGCCATTTTTTCATCTGTTACGATGTGGTCACATCCAATTGCAATTCTCATTTTTAACTTACCTTTCTTACTGTAATCTAATTAGCACATTTTGTTCAACATATCAACACGAATTTGGTGACGGCCACCATCATATTTACCGTTAACAAATCCTTTAGCAATATTTTTAGCCAATTCATCACCAACAAGTTGTGCACCCATAGTGATCATACGTGAGTTGTTGTGACCACGAGTCATATACGCTGAACGTTCGTCAGAAACTTCTGCGGCAACCATTCCTTTGATTTTAGTTGCAACCATAAATGGACCAGCTCCATAAGCATCAATCACGATACCAAGGTTTTGTTCTTCTTTGTTTACTTCTGCAGCAACAGCAAGAGTCACATCAACAAAGTCTTGACCTTCAGCTGTAACATCCACAACGTGGAAGTTTTCTTTTTCCAAGAAATCTTTCACAACTTCTTTCAATCTTAAACCTGCAGCATCTGCACCGATAACAATAGACATATTGTATACTCCTTTTTATTTTTCTAGGCTAGTAAAACCTTTTATAGTTAGCAGTTTACCTACAAAAGCTTTCTAGCAGTTTATTGACAAATTGGATTGAATGAGATGAATAACACCTTATTCAAGTTTAGGAAACCAGTTCCCTAGAAATAATCTTTCTCCACGAAAGAGAATATAACAAGTGATTATTTGTTTGTTACAAACATCATTTGTTATTTACAAACATAATATACTCCTATTTTCTGAAAAAGTCAACAGTAAATGTTTGTTTTTGTGTTTTATTTTTTAAACTTAAAAATTTCGATATCAAAACTAATTTGATCCACTTGACCAGGTTCTAGGAGACGAACATTCTTCTTATCTTCTAGATGATCTCCTTCTTCAAGGGATGTTGACAGGCCAGACCATGGTTCAAAAGCAATGAAAGGACCTTTATTCAAAGTTGACCAGATAATGAGATTTGAGAACTCTGCAAAGTGCACTTTCAATCCCTTATCATGCTTACGAGAACGAAGGGCAATTGTTCTAGATTGCAATTCATCTAAAGTAACTGCATCTGTACTGAACAAATCATAGCTGAGGTCTAATTCTTTTTGACCTTCTAGCCATGGACTTCTATCTTGGAAATCCAACATACCTGTTTCTGGGAAAGGACGTGGAACAGAGCAAGTCTCTTCTTTCTCAAACTCTAAATAATAATCTTCATAGTCTTCATCATCAAGTAGAGGACAATTAAATCCTGGATGTCCACCAATAAAGTAAGGCATGACCTTGCTAGTTTCTTTATTAAATATTTTGTATTGAGTCCGTACTGTCTTGCCAGTAAGGCTATAAGTGATTTCTAGGCGGAAATGATAAGGATAGTTTTGATAGCTATTCTCATCGTCTTCAATTGCAAAAGTTACACTCTTGTCTGTCTGTTCAACTAATTCAAATTCTTTCTTACGAACCAAACCATGACGAGGAATGTTTCCTTTTCTTTCTTGTCCCTTCTCATCTATATAAAGGGCTGTATCCTCTCTCAATGAACCACAAATGGGGAAGAGAACAGGAGCTTGTCCACTCCAATAAGTGGCATCGCCTTGCCACAAATACTCCAGTCCCTCAGCATCTTTTATAGAAGAAAGAGCCCCACCAAAACTGTTAAATTGAACTCTTAATTGTTCTGATTTTAATTCAATTACCATTATTTTCTCCGATTTCTTGATAGTTTATAAAAAACTAGGCTGTCACTCCTAATGGTATGACAACCTAGTTTCAACAATTTACATTTTATAGGAGCGCATTATTTTGCTTTTGCTGCGTACTCTTCGTTACGTTTGATCATTTGTTTTCTGTACCATGCAAAGATACCGATATAGAATACAAGGAAGGCTACAGCACCAAGGATTGCTTTGATATCACCAGTTGTAGTGTTACCAATTGTCCAACCAAGAAGTTTTTCGATTGGTCCTTCAAGAGTTGAGTGAGTGATCAATTGAGTTTGGCTCACACCTTCTGGGAAGGCACCTACACCTTTAGCAAGTTCTGTTGCAAATGGCGCGATAAGTGTACCTGAAAGAAGGAAGAGTGGCAACAAGAGTGTTCCGAAGATAATCATACGGAGCAATTTACCACGTGTTACAACCAAGAGAGCTGGAGTAACACCCATAGCGATGATACCTGCAAGTGGCAAGATACCATTTCCGACGTTTGAAAGAAGCACTGCTTCAATCAACATAATTGGTGCAAGTACGTTTGCACAAGCCCAGATTTCAGCACGACCAGCGATGAATGGCCAGTCTAGACCGATGTTAAACTTACGTCCTTCCAAACGTTTAGTAGCAACGTTTGTAATACCTTGTGAAAGTGGTTCTACGGCAGCAATGAACCATGAACCGATAAGTGAGAAGAGTTCCAAAGCTACACCGGCTGTCAAACCAAGAGACAACCAACCTTTGATAACTTCTTGCCAGTTTGCTGCATCTTTAAGTCCTTCAACTGGATGTGGAGTACCCATCAAACCGATAACGATACCAAGGATGAAACCGATGAAGAATTTAGATCCCCAGAAACCGATTTTTTTGTTCAATTTAGCAGCATCAAAGTCATATTTATCAAGACCTGGGAAGAATTTTTCAAAAATCTTATCCAAAACCATGATAACTGGGTTCATCATGTAGTTCATGTGAGTTGAAGTCATTGGAGATGAACTTGGAGCGTTAAGAAGGTCATCAAATGTAGGTTTCATCAAGTCAGAGTTGATGATTTTAAGAACACCTACAAGGACAACTGCTGCAGTTGCGATGAAGAGAGAAACCCCTTGACTAACTCCATTGTTGTCAGCATACCATTTAATCAAAAGACCTGTGATAGACAAGTGCCAGATATCGAAGATATCAACGTCAAGTGTGTCAGTTTTCTTCATAGCAAGCATCACTACGTTGACAATCAACATGATGAGCAAGAAGTAAAGTGTCCAAGCAGATCCCCAAGTGATTGTAGCAAGTGGTGCCCAACCAACGTCGGTGATGTTCAATTGAATACCAGTGTTTTCAACGAATTTTGCAAGTGATGCTGAGAAAGCACCATTTAACATACCGATGATGGCACCGATACCTGTAAGAGCGATGGCAAGTTTGATACCACCTTCAAGCGCTTTGGAGAATTTCACTCCAAAAAGTAGAGCCAATACTGTCAAAATGATCAGCATGATGATTGGTCCACCCATATCCAAGATAGGTTTGAACAGCTTATTGGCTAGTTCGATAATGACATCCATAATAGTTCCTCCCTTTTTATAGTTATATGAATGTTAACAAATTAAAATTAGCTTAATCCGTGTTCTTTGATAGCTGCTTCAATATTGTCAAATACTGGAGCACTCATAGCTGGGATACGGAATAAGATTGGTCCAGCTTCGATAACTGGAATACCTGGGTCAAAACCAAGGTCTGTCGCAGCAATTGGTGTGAAGATGTCATAACCTTTGATAAGGTCTTCATTAACGTCTTTGACCATTACCGCATCACAGTGAACATCGAAACCGCGGTTTGAAAGTTCTTCTTCAAGAGCACTTTTAATTTGGTGGCTTGAGTTAACACCTGCACCGCAGGCAGCAAGAATTTTAATCATATGGATTTCCTCCGATTTAATATTTTTAATAGACAAGATTAAGCAATTGCTTCAGCAATATAAGCATAGATGGCTTCTGGTTCAGAAATTTTTGATAGGTCTTCAAGATGACCATTTCCAGTAAAGAAGTCCATCAACTGAGCAAGAATGTTCGTTTGGCTTGAACTTGAGTTATTAATGATAAAGAAGAGCAAGGATACTTCTACTTCCTTATCTGGTGCAATCATATTGTGGAAAGTCACTGGTTTTTCTAATCGAACTACCACAACTTTTTCGGCAAGATTATGAACAATATCTGTGTGAGGAATAGCCACATTCGGCAAATCCTTACCCAAAAATTCCATATCTAAGCCAGTTGGAAATGACTTTTCACGAGTGATCAGGGCTTCACGATAGGTCGGAGTCACGATTTCTCGTTCTTCCAATAAAGTTGCGACCTGATCAAAGAGATGTTCTTGATTATCCGCTTCTAAGCAAAACACAAGGTTTTTGTCAAAGAAATGATCTAATCCCATAAGGTTTTCCCTTCTTTCCATTAACTTTATGCTATAAGTATAACACTATATGAAATCGTTGTCAATATTTTTTGTTGTTTTTTGTCCTTTTTTTGATTGTTTTGTTTATTTTTTATCTTTATAAGCAAAACAAACATTTAAAACAAACATTTGAAACGATTTTTAATGACTTAAACAAAAAAACAGGATACCAATCCTGCTTTAATAATTATTTTTGAATTGTCCAACTCTCTTCAATCATGGGAAGTAGATTTTTTAATGTTTCTGGAGTCCCTTCTAAAGCAACATATCTGAACTTACCATCACTAGATTTAAAAATCCATGTAATGATGTATTTTCCAGACTTAGAAATTGCGTTAACTACATAGGCTTCATAACCTCCAATAGTTGACTTAGAACCCCATACTTTAGTGAATTCTGGATTACTTTCTTTTGAAGTAAAAATACTATCAGAAATACGAACTGTTTCAAGTTTTTGAAATTCATTATCAGAAATACCAAATTGTTCTGCTTTAAAAGTATTCAAAGTGACAATATTGACATCCGTACCGTCTGAATATTGAATATCATTGCCTCCCTGTACTTCATTGAACTTAATCCAAGACTTTGGTACTTTAACAAACCCATACTCATCAGAACCAATAACCTGTGTTTCTTCAGTCTTCTTATCAGAACTTGTAGTCGTCGAGGTAGACGATTCCTGGCTACTTGAAGAACTAGTAATCACTTTCGTGCTAGATTCTGTTTGACTCTTATTTGAACATGCCGTTAATGCAAAACTTGATATCAATATTGTTGCTAAAAATAAACTTCCTCCACTACCTACTATAGTAGAATTAAGGATAGATGTCAAATCATAACAGTAATAACAAAAACTCTTGAGAAATCTTCAAGAGTTTTGTTTTCATTTCTATTCCTCATCCATACTCAAGACGCTGAGGAAGGCTTCTTGTGGGACTTCTACTGATCCAATAGCTTTCATGCGTTTCTTACCAGCTTTTTGTTTTTCAAGGAGTTTACGTTTACGAGAAACGTCACCACCATAACATTTAGCAAGTACGTTCTTACGAAGGGCCTTGATATCAGTACGAGCCACGATTTTGTGCCCAATAGCTGCTTGGATTGGTACTTCAAATTGTTGACGAGGTATGATTTTCTTGAGCTTATCAACGATGAGTTTCCCACGTTCGTAGGCAAAGTCCTTGTGAACGATAAAGCTGAGGGCATCCACCTTGTCTCCATTGAGAAGGATATCCATTTTGACCAGCTTAGACGGACGATACTCTGACAATTCGTAGTCAAAGCTTGCATAGCCACGAGTTGAAGACTTAAGCTTATCAAAGAAGTCAAAGACGATTTCAGCGAGTGGTATTTGATAGATAACATTAACACGATTATCATCGATATAATCCATCGTCACAAAGTCCCCACGCTTGCGCTGAGCTAGCTCCATTACTGCTCCTACGAACTCTTGCGGTACCATAATCTGAGCCTTGACATACGGCTCTTCAATTGTCGCAATCTTGGTTGGGTCTGGGAATTCAGACGGGTTTGACACATCCATAGACTCCCCGTCTGTCAAATTAACCTTATAAATAACGGATGGAGCTGTCATGATGAGGTCGATATTGAACTCGCGCTCCAGACGTTCTTGGATAACATCCATATGAAGAAGTCCAAGGAATCCACAACGGAAACCAAATCCAAGTGCCTGAGATGTTTCTGGTTCAAACTGCAAGCTGGCATCATTCAGTTGTAATTTTTCAAGGGCTTCACGAAGGTCATTATACTTGTTTGACTCAATTGGATAAAGACCCGCAAAGACCATCGGGTTCATCTGCTTGTAGCCATGTAAGGGCTCTGCAGCAGGATTGGTTGCCAAGGTAACGGTATCACCCACACGAGTGTCCTGAACCGTCTTAATAGAGGCCGCAATATAACCAACGTCACCAGTCGCGAGGAAATCACGACCAACTGCTTTAGGTGTGAAGATACCAACTTCCGTAACATCAAAGGTCTTGCCATTGCTCATGAGCTGAATCTTATCGCCAGGTTTAACAACTCCATCCATGACACGAACTTGGAGGATAACCCCACGGTAAGCATCGTAAACAGAGTCGAAAATCAAGGCCTTAAGTGGCGCCGTCACATCACCTGTTGGAGCTGGCACTTTTTCTACGATTTGCTCGAGAATTTCTTCGATACCAATACCAGCCTTGGCAGATGCTAAGACTGCTTCGCTGGCATCTAAACCAATGACATCTTCAATTTCTGTACGCACGCGCTCAGGATCTGCAGCTGGCAGGTCAATTTTATTAATGACTGGCATGATTTCCAAATCATTGTCCAAGGCTAGATAAACGTTAGCAAGAGTTTGAGCCTCAATCCCTTGGGCAGCATCGACCACCAAAATAGCCCCCTCACAGGCAGCTAGCGAACGTGAAACTTCATAGGTAAAGTCCACGTGCCCAGGTGTGTCTATCAAGTGGAAAATATAAGTTTCCCCATCTTTAGCAGTATAATTGAGCTCAATGGCATTCAACTTAATAGTAATCCCACGTTCCCGCTCTAAATCCATGCTATCCAACAGCTGAGCCTGCATTTCACGACTTGAAACCGTCTCCGTCTTTTCCAAAATGCGGTCTGCTAGAGTCGATTTCCCATGGTCAATATGGGCGATAATAGAGAAGTTACGGATCTTCTCCTGTCGTTTTTTCAATTCTTCTAAGTTCATGATTCTCTTCCTTTCAGGGTATCTATTTATTATAAATTGTTTTTGATTTTTTGACAAGACCATACCCTGCTAGGAGTACTAATCTTCAGCAACAAAGCCGTCATTTTCGATAAAGTGGTGTTCTATCATTCCTTGGTCAGTAAAGACAATCCCATGAAGGACACCACCATAAACAGCTCCTCCGTCCATCCCAATCTTGCCATCTTCTGTCATCCAAAGCTCAGCTGTACCGCGATCTTGCTTCAACAAGCCATAAACCGGTGTATGACCAAAGACAATGGTTTTTCCAGTATGATTTTCTGCTTCGTGGAATGGTTTTCTAAGCCAGACCTTTTTATAATCTGTTGTTTCATGCCAGTCATCCAAGGTCAAATCAATACCTGCGTGAACAAAGATATACTTGTCTGTCTCTACCACAAACGGCATTTGACGAATAAATTCGACCAAATCTGCCGCTTCAGTAGCAACACGCTTGGCATCTTCTACTCCGTCAACTGGTGCATCCAAGGGACGACCTAGAATAGAGTTAATGGTTGTATCTCCACCATTGCGACGATAGTGATCATAGCTTTCTTCTGGATCATCTAGCCATGTCAAAAACATATACTCGTGGTTTCCTGACAAACAGATAGCCTCTTTATTATCGACCAAGTCTTTAACCATCTCTAGAACACGACGACTATCTTCACCGCGGTCAATCAAATCGCCTAGAAAGAGTAACTGGGTTTGACCATCCCAAGTTTTGAGAAGGTCTTCTAGCATCCCAGCTTTTCCGTGAACATCTCCAATTACATAATAGTCTGTCATCTTATTTCTCCCTGTTTCTCAACAATTCTCTAGCTTGCGTCAGGGCCGCTTCCGTCACATCATCACCTGCCAACATCTTGGCAACTTCCTCAACTCGCTCTTCAACCGTCAAGAGACGAACAGTCGAAACCGTTGAATGCTCATTACTAATCTTCTCAATAAAGAATTGATAATCTGCAATCGCAATCACTTGTGGCAAATGGGAAATAGCCAAAACCTGACCATGCTGACCAATCTTGTGAATCTTCTGCGCAATAGCCTGAGCTACACGACCTGATACTCCTGTATCCACCTCATCAAAGACAATGCTAGTCTTACCTTCTTTGCGAGAAAAGGCAGATTTAATGGCTAGCATGAGACGAGATAATTCTCCTCCAGATGCAACCTTAACCAAGGGTTTAAAGTCTTCACCAGGATTGGTTGAAATGTAAAACTCAACCATTTCATTTCCCTCACGACTGAATTTGCCCTTGCTAAAACGAACCTGAAACTGAGCTTTTTCCATATACAGGTCCTGTAGTTCTTGTTTAATCTCAGCTTCGAGTTGCTGGGCCAAATCATGACGAGCAGAGGCAAGTTGACCTGCCAAATCGACAAGATTGACTTCCAATTTCTTAAGCTCTGCTTCCATGTCTTCAGACGAGAGGTTATTTCCTGTCAAGAGATTGTATTCTTCTGTAATTTTAGCAAAGTAAAGCAAGACATCGTCTACAGTCCCACCATACTTACGGGTAATAGTATGAAGGAGATCCAAACGATTCTCGACCTGCATGAGACGATTGCCGTCAAAATCAAGGTCCTCAATAATAGCTTCCAGACGCTTGCTAATGTCTTCTAAGACATAGTAGGTCTCAGACAGAGAGCTCGAAATTTCACGGTAGTCAGGGTCATACTCTTCGACACTTTCCATGTCATTCATGGCCGAACGAACATTAGCCAGACTTGAAAAATCTTCATTGTCCAACATGCTGTAGGCATTAGTCAGTGTATCCGCAATATTTTTATGGTTGAGGAGTTTCTCTCGCTCTTGATTGAGAGTCAAGTCTTCACCAGTTTGCAAGTTTGCAGCCTCAATTTCTGCCATTTGAAATTCCAACATTTCAATACGAGCCTTATGTTCCTGTTGATTTTTCTTGACTTCCAGAACCTGCTTGCGCATTTTTCGATAGGCATCAAAACTCGTTTGATAGGTTTCTTTTAAGTCCCAAAAAGCTGCGTCGCCAAATTCATCCAACATCTGGATATGCAGTTGAGGACGCATTAACTCTTCTTGGTCATGCTGACCATGAATATCCACAAGATGTTGCCCAATAGCACGCAATACAGACAGATTAACCATCTGGCCATTCACACGGCTGATACTACGACCATTTTGCAAGATTTCTCGACGGATGATAATCTCATCACCCATTTCCAAACCTTGCTCATCAAAAATTTCCTGTAAAAGGCGACTATTCTCAACTGAGAAAAGCCCCTCTATCTCTGCCTTTGGCGCACCATGACGAATAACATCTGTCGTCGCACGAGCTCCCAACATCATATTCATGGCATCAATGATAATCGACTTCCCTGCACCCGTTTCACCAGTCAGGACTGTCATCCCCTTTTCAAAATTGAGGGAAATAGCCTCAATAATGGCAAAGTTTTTTATCGAAATTTCAAGTAACATATAAACCTACCAATTTTTTACTTGTTCAAAGATTTCCTCAGCTAGACTTTCACTTCTGGCAATGACTAAAATCGAGCTATCATCAGCCAAACAGCTAAAAATCTTGTCCGCAAAAGTCTCGGTTAACTGAGCTTTTACAAAAGCTGTATTTCCTGGGATAACTTGGAGATTGATCATCTTATCCATCAAGTCTGCAGACTCAATATTGTCTTCAGCCAGTTGCAAACTTTTTACGATTGATTTTGGCAATTCATAGACATAAGTATTGTCTCTCAAAGGAATTTTGACAATCCCTAGTTCTTTGATATCTCGGGATACCGTCGCTTGAGTTGCAGTGATGCCTGCTTCTTTCAAATGTTCTACGATTTCTTCCTGCGTGCCGATTTGATAATCTGTCACAAATCGTCTAATTTTTTCAAGTCTCTCTTTTTTATTCATTTTTAAATTGACTATGCGCCCTCTCTACTACTTCTTCAATATCAGCAAGAACCTGATTGCTTGCTGACTCTTCTTTTTTCAAATACGCTAAAAACTCAATATTTCCATGACCGCCTTGGATAGGAGAAAAATCCAAACCAAGGACTGAAAAACCTTCCTCTACTGCCATAGCTGTGACAGATTCAAGGACATTCTGATGAACCTTAGCAACTCGAATAATTCCATTTTTTCCAATCTGCTCACGTCCTGCTTCAAACTGAGGCTTAACTAGAGCCACAACCTGACCTTGATCTGCCAAGACTCTGTGTAAGGCAGGCAAAATCAGACTGAGGGAAATAAAACTGACATCAATACTGGCAAAGCTCGGTTCCTTTTCGAAATCAGTCTTTTCAGCATATCGGAAATTAAACTGCTCCATACTGACAACTCGTGGATCTTGGCGTAATTTCCAAGCCAACTGATTGGTACCAACATCAACTGCAAAGACCAACTCAGCACCATTCTGTAGCATAACATCAGTAAAACCTCCAGTAGAAGCACCGATATCAATCGTTGTTGACCCTTCTACTGACAAATCAAAGACCTGCAAGGCTTTTTCCAATTTCAAGCCACCACGACTCACATACTTGAGTTTTTCACCCTTGAGTTTTAGCTCGGTGTCATCTGGAATTTTCTCTCCTGGCTTGTCAAACCGTTCTCCATTAAGGACT
>NZ_CAJZDT010000025.1:0-18601 GCF_915066115.1 uncultured Streptococcus sp.
GTACTGCAGGCTATGGTTTAGCTAATGGAAATGTACGATTTTTATTTGGGGCTCTTTATCTTTTCTTGATCAACTGTGTCTTTATCATGCTAATCAACATTGTTGGAACAAGAATTATGATGAGAAAATCTCCCTTAAGTTCATTTAAAGAGCTAAACATTAAAATGAGAATTGGGTTGATATCCTTGATTGTATTATTGATTCTTCCGGCTAGTTATTCAGCAGTCACTCTGACGATAGATCAAGCGCGAAAAGAAGGAATCAAACAGTTTGTAGGAAAAGAGTTCGCCAATCACACGGTCATTAATCAAGTCTACAAATCAAGAAACAATGAGTTGGTCTTGACGGTTGTTGGAGATCCGATTTCAGAAGAAGAATTAGAAACGCTCCACCAAAAACAAGCCTCTTACGGTATTCAATCTGTTCAATTGAAAGTCAATCAAGTTCATAATTCGACAAAATTAGACAGTGATTCGACCAAGGAATTTTATGAAACCATTAACAAGTATATCGATCAAAAACTCTCTGAAAAGGATTCACAAAAAGATCTCGTAAAAGAAAATGAAGCAGACAAGGATTGAGGATATTGACCATATCTAACTCATGAAAGCAAATCTTGTGTGGTGGTTTGGTCAATCACTACTAGCTCGGATTAAATAATACTCTTCGAAAATCAAATTCAAACCACGTCAGCGTCGCCTTACCGTACTCAAGTACAGCTTGCGGCTAGCTTCCTAGTTTGCTTTTTGATTTTCATTGAGTAAAAATATAAAAAGCAACAGCTGAAATAGTTGTTGCTTTTTAGGTAGCTAGGATTTTATCCCAGGTTTTATCTCTTATTTCTCAACGCGTGATTTGTTGGCGATATCAGCAAGGATAGCTTGAACAAAGTCATCAACTGAGACAGTTTGTGTTTCTTTTTGGCCATAGCGACGAACGTTAACAGTTCCGTCTTCCATTTCCTTGTCCCCAACGATTAATTGGTAAGGAATCTTGCTTGTTTGTGAAGCACGGATCTTGAACTGCATTTTTTCATTGCGCTCATCTACGTCTGCACGGACACCGCGGTCACGGAGTTTTTTCGCCACTTCCCAAGCGTAGTCCACGTGTTTTTCGTTAGATACTGGGATGAGGGTTACTTGGTGAGGTGCTAGCCATGTTGGGAAGGCACCCTTGTAGTTCTCAATCAAGATAGCTGTGAAGCGTTCCATAGTTGAGATAACTCCACGGTGGATCATAACTGGACGGTGCTCTTCACCATCAGCTCCGATATATTTGAGGTCGAAGCGTTCTGGAAGCAAGAAGTCAAGTTGGATAGTAGAAAGGGTTTCTTCTTTACCAAGGGCAGTTTTAACCTGGATATCCAATTTTGGACCGTAGAAGGCTGCTTCACCTTCGGCTTCAAAGTAGTCCACACCCATTTCATCAAGGGCTGCACGAAGCATGGTTTGGGCATTTTCCCACATCTCATCGTTATCAAAGTACTTATGAGTATCTTGAGGGTCACGAAGAGAGAGGCGGAAGCGGTATTCAGTCAAGTTGAAATCTTCATAAACATCGATAATCAACTGGAGGGCGCGTTGGAATTCTTCTTGGATTTGTTCTGGAGTAACGAAGAGGTGACCGTCGTTGAGCGACATCTCACGCACGCGTTGAAGACCTGTGAGGGCACCAGATTTTTCATAACGGTGCATCATACCGATTTCAGCGATACGGATTGGCAACTCACGGTAAGAGTGAACATGGTGTTTGAAGACTTGGATGTGGTGTGGGCAGTTCATTGGACGAAGGACAAATTCTTCCCCGTCACCCATGTCCATAGTTGGGAACATGTCTTCTTGATAATGATCCCAGTGACCAGAAGTCTTGTAAAGTTCAACAGAAGCAAGTGGTGGAGTGTATACGTGTTGGTAGCCAGAAGCCAACTCTTTGTCTACGATGTAGCGTTCTAATTCACGACGGATAGTCGCACCATTTGGCAACCAGAATGGCAAACCTTGTCCAACCTCTTGAGAAATCATGAAGAGGTCAAGCTCTTTACCAAGTTTACGGTGGTCACGTTCCTTAGCTTCTTCACGCATTTGGAGGTAGTTTTTCAAGTCTTTCTTGTCAAACCAAGCTGTACCATAGATACGTTGCATCATAGCGTTGTCGCTATTTCCACGCCAGTAAGCACCTGCTACATGGAGAAGGTGGAAGATTTGGATGCGGCCTGTTGATGGGACGTGAGGGCCACGGCAAAGGTCTACATATTCACCCTGACGGTAGATGGTCAAACCACCTTCGTCTTCAGAGTGTTCTTCAATCAATTCCAACTTGTAAGGGTCGTTCTTGAAGATTTCACGCGCCTCGTCTTTAGTCACCTCTTCGCGAATAGATGGGAAGTTTTCTTTGACGATTTTTTTCATTTCTTCTTCGATACGAGGAAGGTCTTCGTTAGAGATTTGACCAGCAGTATTGTCAGTATCGTAGTAGAAACCGTCTTCGATGGCTGGACCAACTCCCAAGTGAATGTCTGGGAACAGACGACGAGCTGCTTGGGCGAACAAGTGAGCAGCAGAGTGACGCAAGATTGGAAGGGCATCTTCGTGATCAGGTGTCACGATTTCGATGCTTCCATCTTCAGTGATAGCACGAGTAGTGTCGATGAGTTTGCCGTTGAATTTACCAGCCAAGGCCTTTTTAGCTAGGGAATTGCTGATAGATTGGGCAATTTCAAAAGTTGTTACGCCAGATTCGAATTCACGAACAGCGCCATCTGGAAAAGTAATGTTAATCATGATGTTCTCCTTACTTATATTATTGACGAATGTGTTAACCCTATTCTGAGAACAGGGACAGAGGACTGTGAAAGCTAGAAAAAAAAGCGACATCCTCGAAAGGACGTCGCAACGTGGTTCCACCTTCATTTATGTTCCTCAAAAAAGAGGGACACCTCTGATTGGCTCTAACGTGGCCACCGTTTTATGTTTTCATAAAAACTCACGAGTAGTATCAGTTTAGGCTTCCTATGCGTTTCCAGCAACCACGCACTCTCTAGTAGAAAGGGACTAAATGACTTGTCTCTATGGATTATTATAGCATGATTGTGAAAATTTTCAAGATATTTGTAGATTTTTTTGAATTTTCTTCATTGAAAAAGTGCCTGCTATGCTTTGTTAGGAGTAATGTGAAATCATCTTTTTGATAGGCATTTGCCTTGATAAAATTAGTGTTATTGATTTAGTAGGAGTAGATTGAAGGTTACTATTATACAGTATTTTTGTTATAATACTAAGAAGATATATAAGAGGAAATGAGGAGAAAGAATGACAAAAATAGCTCTTCTTTCAGATATTCATGGAAATACCACTGCCTTGGAGGCTGTTTTGGCAGATGCTCGAAAGCTAGGAGTGGATGAATACTGGCTTTTGGGGGATATTCTCATGCCGGGGACAGGGCGTAGAAAGATTTTGGACTTGTTGGATCAACTACCGATTACAGCTAGAGTTTTGGGAAACTGGGAAGACAGTCTTTGGCATGGTGTCCGCAAGGAATTGGATAGTACTCGTCCTAGTCAACGCTATCTCTTGCGCCAGTGTCAGTATGTTTTAGAGGAAATTTCCCTAGAAGAAATTGAACTGCTCCACAATCAACCACTCCAGCTCCATCGTCAGTTTGGGGATTTGACGGTGGGAATTAGCCATCATCTTCCTGATAAGAACTGGGGGCGAGAGTTGATTCATACTGGAGCGCAAGAGGATTTTGACCGCTTGGTGACCAATCCACCTTGTGATATTGCTGTTTATGGTCATATTCACCAACAGTTGCTTCGTTACGGGACTGGTGGGCAATTGATTGTCAATCCGGGTTCGATTGGGCAGCCTTTCTTTTTGGATGCCCAGTTGCGGAAGGACTTGCGGGCCCAGTATATGATTTTAGAGTTTGATGACAAGGGATTGGTAGATATGGACTTCCGACGGGTAGACTACGATGTGGTAGCTGAATTGCAGTTGGCTAAAGACCTCAAACTTCCCTATTTTGAGGTTTACTATGAAAGTCTGGTCAATGGTATCCATCATACTCATCATCAGGAATTTCTGAGAGAATTGGCCCAGAAAGAGGGTTATGATAGGGAATTAGATGCCTGGTTGAAAAGTGGTAACGATTGACATTACAACCAAAAAGGGTATAATAATAGAAAAAGAAGAGTAGAGGCAGACTAGCCTCGTAAAAAGGAGAAGAGGATGCAAATTCCAAGTAGATTTACCATTGCGACTCATATGCTGATAATCATTGCCCTAGAGGGGAAGGAAAGCAAGGTGACCAGTGATTTTCTGGCTGCTAGTGTCGGGGTTAACCCTGTCATTATCAGAAAAACCTTGTCCCAGTTGAAGAAGGCAGAGCTGATATCAGTAGCGCGTGGAACAGGGGGGACAGAGATTGTCAAGGACCTCAAGGACATTAGTCTTTTAGATGTTTATCAAGCGGTCGAATGTCTTGGTAAGACAGGTCAACTCTTCAGTTTCCATGACAATCCAAATCCAAATTGCCCAGTTGGAGCTCATATTCATGATGTTTTGGATCAAAAATTGGAGAGAATCCAGCTGGCTATGGAGTCTGAACTCGGTCAGACCAGTTTAGAGCAAGTCGTGGCCGATGCAGAGAGTCAGATGAAGGATTAAGAGGGATAGATGCCTGCAAATGAAACTCAAAGCACTGCTAGAAATCTGGCAGTGTTTTTTGAGTTTTGGGGCAGAAAAAACTCCTGGGAAATTCCAGGAGAGTATGAGTGGTTATTTAAACTTGAATCCTTCGTAAATAAGATCTGCTTTTGGATTTTGTTTCTTAATCTGTTTGGCAAGTGACTTCATCATAGAAAGAGGACCACACATATAGACGCTTGCATGTTCGGGAACTTCTTCTTGCTCAAAATTAAGATAGCCGTCTTTCCTACTGTCTACTAGATGGAGTTCAAAATTAGGATTTTTCTGAGCATAGTCTCGGAGCAAATCTAGGTAGACTGCATTTTCATCTCCACGGAAGCTATAGTAGAAGTGAACCTGTTTATCTAAAATAGGATGTTCGCGGATGTAAGAGATGAAGGGGGTGATCCCAATACCTCCAGCAATCCAAACCTGATTTTCTCGTCCTTCTTCTATAATCATGTGTCCGTAAGCTCTGTCTAGTGTTACTTTGCTGCCGACTTGAAGATTGTCATAGATATTTTTGGTATGGTCGCCTGAATTTTTGACAGTAAAGTAAAGTGTTTGGCCATGACCTCCTGAGATTGAAAAGGGATGCGGAGCACTTTCAAAGCCTTCTTGGAAAATCTTTAGGAAGGCAAACTGTCCTGGTTGATAGTTGAAAGGTCTGCTAAGATAGATTTGAATTTCTCTAGTATCGTGGTTTAAGCGTTTGAGATTGGTAATTTTCCCTAGATAGGGGAAGGAAATCATTTGATAAAGGAAAATGATATAAAAACCAGCCAGTAAGCCTAAAAGGGCATAGATACCAATAACAAAACTGAGAAGATTAAATGTGAGGAGGCGATTGCCCATTATCATATAGACGTGAAAGAGTCCAAAAATATAGGCTAGGTAAACCAGGCGGTGAATCCATCGCCAAGCTTCGTACTGGATGTATTTGCCTAAATAGGCGGCAAGGATGATACTGACAAAGATATAGATGGCAAGGTTACCAAACTGAGCAGCTAAGCGAGAGCCCCACAAACCGCCCATACTAAAGTTATGAAAGATGAGTAGGATGATGGAGAGAAGAGCTGTGAATTTGTGGACAGTATAGACCTTCTCCAAACCGTGAAACCAGTTTTCTATCAGAGGGAGACGAGTGGCTAAGATAAAGGTCAGGGATAGGCTTGTTAAAGCTAGTCCTGGAATCATGAATTGGGGAGAAGTGCTCATCCAAGTTAAAATAGTCAAGACAAAACTGGCTATGATAAAAAGTATTCCTTTGAGTGATTTCATAAAAAATTCCATTTCATTTAGATTTGATCTGTTGTAAACAAATTTGTTACATTTTATCATAGAAAGAGTATGGTGTCAAATTGAGGTCTATACATATCTACTATCATCAAAAAAACTCTCCGATTTAACTGGAGAGTTGCTGTTTATTCTGCGGCTTGTTGCCAACGTTTTGCTAGCATATGAGACAGGCTAGAGATTGCTAGGTTAAAGCTGAAGTAGATGAGGGCGATTAGGATATAAAGACTGAAGACTTGCTCTGGTTCGAAATAACGGCCCATGAGAATTTGGCTAGCTCCAAAGAGTTCTTGTAGGGCGATAACAGAGTAGAGAAGACTGGTATCCTTAATCACGGTTACAAACTGAGAAATGATGGCTGGCAGCATTTTACGAATAGCTTGTGGGAGAATGATGTGGTAGAGGATTTGCATAGAGGTGAATCCTTGCGACATTCCTGCTTCGTACTGGCCTTTGTCCACGGCATTGAGACCACCTCGGATAATCTCAGCTAGGGCTGCTGAGGTAAAAAGGGTAAAGGCAGTAATACCAGCTGGTGTGGACTTCATCTTGAATACCAAAAAGATGGTGAAAATCCAGAGAAGGTTGGGAACATTACGTACAAATTCGATGTAAATGCTGGAAATAATACGCAAGATAGGATTTTTCCCATTTCTCATGACCGCTAGAACTGTACCGATAAGTGTAGAGAGGACAATGGCAATCAGAGAAATGTAGAGGGTCAAGCCAAATCCTTTAAAGATAAAGATTAGGTTATCTGGGGTCAAAACTTCTAAAATGGATTCCATAGTAACCTCCTAAAGTGAATAGGCTTTTTTGTTGGCTTGCTCCATCTTGCGACCAAACTGGGCAACAGGGAAGCAAAGAGAAAAGTAGAGAAGGGCAGCGCCTAAAAATGCTGGAATGTAGTTTCCGTTAAGTGCCGACCAAGACTTGGTCACAAACATCAAGTCTACACCAGAAATGATAGCGACTGTGGAGGTATTCTTGATGAGGTTAACAATTTGGTTGGTCAAAGGAGGGAGAATGATACGGAAGGCTTGAGGCAAGATAATCAAGCGCATGGCACTGATATAGGTAAACCCTTGCGACAAGGCGGCTTCCATCTGACCGCTAGGAATAGACTGAATACCTGAGCGAATTACCTCGGCGATATAGGCGCCGTGATAGAGTCCCACGCAGAGAACAGCCGTCCAATAAATCGGAATCATGATGGTGTGGTCACTGATAAGAGGTAGACCATAAAAGACGATAACAAACTGCACCAAGAGGGGAGTGTTTTGGTAAAACTCCACAAATATGCGAGCCAAAATTCTCAATATCGGACGTTTACTGGTTGACATGGCTCCGAAGAAGATGCCCAAAACCATGGCGAGGATAAAGGATCCAATTGCTAGGGCAAGGGTGAAGAGGAAACCATTGAAAAATTGTCCAAAATCCTGAAAATAGGCTGTCCAAGATGATAAATCTGTCATGGGGTATCCTCCTTAATCTGCAGTATGGCTAGATGGTTTGAGCTTGTAACGGTCATAAAGTTTTTGCAAGCTGCCGTCCTTGCTCCATTTAGTGACCAAGTTATCGAGATAGTCGTTGAGTTCAGTGTTTGATTTCTTGGTAACGATACCGTAGTCAGATGGCTTGAAACTATCATCTAGTAGTACTGTGCGTTTGCTGATGTAGCCAGACAGAATCGAGCGGTCAACGGAAAAGGCATCAATACGGTGAGCATGTAGGGAAGTAATCAATTCTGGGTAGGAACCAAGTTCGACGAATTTAAAGGTCAAGCCTTTCTTTTTACCTAGTTCAGTAATCAGGCGTTGGGTAATGGAACCTTGGGCAACTCCGATGGTTTTACCGTTTAGATCCTCAATGCTTTTGATTTTGGCAGATTTATTGACCAAAAAGCCAGATGCGTCCGTGTAGTAGGGACTGGTGAAGTTGTAGAGTTTTTTGCGTTCGTCTGTGATGGTAAAGGTTGCGATATCCATATCGACCTGTTCATTGTCTAGGAGGGGTCCGCGAGTTTGTGCTGTAACCGGCACATAACGAACCTTGACCTTGAGCTCATCAGCTACCATCTTGGCCAGGTCAGTTTCGATACCAGAATAGGTCCCTGTCTTGGGATCCTTGTAGCCAAAATTGGGAACGTCTTGTTTCACACCGACAACCAGCTCGCCTCTCTTTTGAATGTCTGCGACACTGGTGTCGGCCTGAACTGGTTTTGCAGCAGTAAGGCCGAAAAGGCTAATCAATAATGCGGATAAAAAGAATTTCTTTTTCATAGGCGCCTCCTTATTTGACTTTGTCACTTTCGTGGTTGATGATTTTACTGAGGAATTGTTGGGCACGAGGTTCGCTTGGATTGTCGAAAAAGTCATCAACATCTGTCGTATCTACTAAAACCTCTCCGTCAGCCATAAAGATGATGCGGTCCGCAACTTCACGGGCAAAGCCCATTTCATGAGTAACGACAATCATATTCATACCATCGTGGGCTAATTTTTGCATAACTGCCAGAACATCGCCGATAGTTTCAGGATCTAGGGCAGATGTTGGCTCATCAAAGAGGAGGAGCTCCGGATGCATAGCGAGTCCACGTGCGATGGCAATCCGTTGTTTTTGTCCACCAGACAGCATGGCTGGATAAGAATCTTTCTTGTCCCACATATTTACAAATTCCAGATATTTTTGTGCTGTCTTTTCAGCTTCTTTTTTATCAATTCCTAGAACTTTTATGGGCGCAAGTGTTACGTTTTCTAACACTGTTTTGTGTGGATAGAGGTTGAAATGTTGGAAAACCATGCCGACTTCCTTGCGAAGCGGTACTAAATCTTTCTGGCTGGCACCAGCAACTTGGTGACCATTTACTAGAAGACTTCCCTTGTCTACAGCCTCCAAACCATTGATGGTGCGGATAAGAGTGGACTTCCCAGAACCAGAAGGTCCAAGCAGGACAACAACTTGTCCTTTTTCAAAACGGAGATTGATGTCGCGGAGTGCGTGGTAGTCTCCGTAATATTTTTCGACGTGTTCAAATTCTACTAAAGCCATAAGGAATCTCCTTTGTGTTAGATTTTATAACATGATTCTACACCAAAAGATTTTTCTTGTCAAATCATATCAGAAAAAAATTAGTAAAATTTTTGTAGAAAGCAATCAGGATAGAGAAAAAGACTAAATCATGTTATAATGAAGCAATAGAATTCTTAGAAAGAGTGGATGTCTTTTTGATAACACCTACTTATGAATGGCAGTTTGCCCCGCAGGTAGAAGATGCGGATTTTACTAAGATAGCCAAGAAGGCTGGACTAGGTCCTGAGGTGGCTCGGTTATTATTTGAAAGAGGGATTCAGGACCAAGAAAGTCTGAAGAAGTTTTTAGAACCTTCCTTGGAGGACTTGCACGACCCTTATCTGCTCCATGATATGGACAAGGCAGTGGAACGGATTCGTCAGGCCATTGAAGAAGGGGAAAATATCCTCGTTTACGGTGATTATGATGCGGATGGTATGACTTCGGCTTCTATTGTGAAGGAAAGTTTGGAACAGCTTGGTGCCGAGTGCCGGGTTTATCTGCCCAATCGTTTTACCGACGGTTATGGACCTAATGCCAGTGTTTATAAATACTTTATCGAGCAAGAAGGAATTTCCTTGATTGTGACGGTGGATAATGGGGTTGCGGGTCACGAGGCTATTGAATTGGCCCAGTCTATGGGAGTGGATGTCATTGTGACTGACCACCATTCCATGCCTGAAACCCTGCCTGATGCCTATGCCATCGTTCACCCTGAACATCCAGATGCGGACTATCCTTTTAAATATTTGGCTGGTTGTGGAGTGGCCTTCAAGCTGGCTTGTGCCCTTTTAGAAGAAGTGCAAGTGGAACTACTGGATTTGGTTGCTATTGGTACCATTGCTGATATGGTGAGTTTGACAGATGAGAACCGTATCTTGGTTCAGTATGGTCTGGAAATGTTGGGACATACTCAGCGCACTGGTTTACAAGAAATGATGGACATGGCTGGGATTGCTGCCAACGAAGTAACAGAAGAAACGGTTGGTTTCCAGATTGCTCCTCGTTTGAATGCCTTGGGCCGTTTGGATGATCCCAATCCTGCTATTGATTTGCTGACTGGATTTGACGACGAGGAAGCTCACGAGATTGCCCTTATGATTCATCAGAAAAACGAAGAGCGCAGGGAAATCGTCCAGTCTATCTATGAAGAAGCTAAGACCAAGGTGGACCCTGAGAAGAAGGTCCAAGTCTTGGCCATGGAAGGCTGGAATCCTGGTGTTCTAGGTATCGTGGCTGGTCGTTTGTTGGAAGAACTAGGGCAGACAGTCATCGTTCTCAATATAGAGGACGGTCGTGCCAAGGGTAGTGCTCGTAGTGTGGAAGCGGTCGATATTTTTGAGGCTTTGGATCCTCATCGAGACCTCTTCATCGCCTTTGGAGGCCATGCTGGTGCAGCAGGAATGACGCTGGAAGTGGAGAAACTCTCAGATTTATCTCAGGTTTTGGAAGATTATGTCCGTGAAAAAGGGGCAGATGCTGCTGGCAAGAACAAGTTAAATTTAGATGAAGAGCTGGATTTGGAGACACTTAGCTTGGAAACGGTCAAAAGTTTTGAACGTTTGGCACCTTTTGGCATGGACAATCAGAAACCTGTCTTTTATATAAAGGATTTTCAGGTCGAAAGTGCCCGTACTATGGGAGCAGGCAATGCTCATCTCAAGTTGAAAATTTCCAAAGGTGAGGCGAGTTTTGAAGTGTTAGCCTTTGGTCAAGGCAGATGGGCGACAGAGTTTTCTCAAACCAAGAATCTAGAGCTGGCAGTCAAATTGTCTGTCAACCAATGGAATGGCCAAACTACCCTGCAGTTGATGATGGTGGATGCGCGTGTCGAGGGTGTACAACTTTTTAACATCCGTGGGAAGAATGCAGTCTTGCCAGAAGGAGTTCCAGTCTTAGATTTTGCTGGAGAAGTGCCGGATTTAGCGACTAGTGAAGCTGTTGTCGTAAAAACCATTCCTGAGGATATGACCCTGCTAAAGACCATTTTTCAGGAACAGAATTTCTCTGCTGTCTATTTCAAAAATGACATTGATAAGGCCTACTATCTAACAGGCTATGGAACTAGAGAGCAATTTGCTAAATTGTACAAGACTATTTACCAGTTCCCAGAGTTTGATATTCGTTACAAGCTCAAGGATTTGGCTGCATATCTCAATATTCAACAAATCTTGCTGGTCAAGATGATTCAAGTATTTGAAGAACTAGGCTTTGTGACAATCAAAGATGGTGTTATGACAGTCAATAAAGAGGCGCCAAAGCGGGAAAGCGGAGAAAGTCAAATTTACCAACATCTCAAACAAACCGTTAAAGACCAAGAAATGATGGCGCTGGGTACCGTGCAAGAAATTTATGACTTTTTAATGGAAAAGGAATAGTAGGTAGGAAAGAGTTGGGCAACCAGCTCTTTTTTGAAAACAAATCTTCATTTTGAAAATCATCAAAAAAATGGTATAATGGTAGGAAAAGATTCGGCTAAAAGTAATAGTGCTTTTAGAATAAGAGGGTAAGCAACCCTATAATCAAGATAAATTAAGTTTTCGGAGGAAAAATGAGTAATATCAGTTTAACAACACTTGGTGGTGTACGTGAAAATGGGAAAAATATGTATATCGCTGAAATCGATGGGTCTATTTTCGTTTTGGATGCAGGTCTAAAATACCCTGAAAATGAACAACTAGGGGTGGACGTCGTTATTCCAAATATGGACTACCTTTTTGAAAATAGCGACCGTATAGCTGGGGTTTTCTTGACACACGGACATGCGGATGCCATTGGTGCTCTGCCTTATCTCTTGGCTGAAGCCAAGGTACCTGTATTTGGCTCTGAGTTGACCATTGAGTTGGCAAAACTCTTTGTCAAAGGAAATGATGCGGTTAAGAAATTCAATGATTTCCATGTCATCGATGAGAATACGGAGATTGATTTTGGAGGGACTGTGGTTTCCTTCTTCCGTACGACCCACTCTATCCCAGAGAGTCTGGGTGTGGTCTTGAAGACAGCTGAAGGTAGCATCGTTTATACAGGTGACTTCAAATTTGACCAGACAGCTAGTGAATCTTATGCCACAGACTTTGCTCGTTTGGCAGAAATCGGTCGTGATGGAGTTCTAGCTCTTCTTAGCGATTCAGCCAATGCGGACAGTAATATCCAAGTGGCTAGCGAAAGTGAAGTTGGGGACGAGATCACTCAAACCATTTCGGACTGGGATGGTCGTATCATTGTTGCAGCAGTAGCCAGCAACCTCTCTCGTATCCAGCAGGTGTTTGACGCTGCGGATGCAACAGGCCGTCGTGTGGTCTTGACAGGATTCGATATTGAAAATATCGTCCGCACTGCTATTCGTCTTAAGAAATTGTCTCTAGCTAACGAAAGTCTTTTGATTAAACCAAAAGATATGTCTCGTTTTGAGGACCATGAGTTGATTATTCTTGAGACAGGCCGTATGGGTGAGCCTATCAACGGTCTTCGCAAGATGTCGATTGGTCGTCACCGTTATGTGGAAATTAAGGATGGTGACTTGGTCTATATCGTAACGACTCCGTCTATCGCCAAAGAGGCGGTCATGGCGCGTGTGGAGAACATGATTTACCAAGCTGGCGGGGTTGTCAAACTGATCACTCAAAGCTTGCGTGTGTCAGGTCACGGAAATGCGCGTGATTTGCAGTTGATGATCAATCTCTTGCAACCTAAGTATCTCTTCCCGATTCAAGGGGAATACCGTGAGTTGGATGCCCATGCTAAGGCTGCTATGGCAGTTGGAATGTTGCCAGAACGCATTTTCATCCCTAAAAAGGGAACTAGCATGGCTTATGAGAATGGGGACTTTGTCCCAGCTGGAGCGGTTTCGGCAGGGGATGTCTTGATTGACGGAAATGCCATCGGTGATGTTGGTAATGTGGTTCTTCGTGACCGTAAGGTCTTGTCAGAGGACGGTATTTTCATCGTCGCAATTACCGTTAACCGTCGTGAGAAGAAAATTGTGGCCAAGGCTCGTGTTCACACGCGTGGATTTGTTTATCTCAAGAAGAGTCGCGATATTCTCCGTGAAAGTTCAGAATTGATTAACCAAACGGTAGAAGAGTATCTTCAAGGAGATGACTTTGACTGGGCAGATCTCAAAGGGAAGGTTCGTGATAATTTGACCAAGTACCTCTTTGATCAAACCAAGCGTCGTCCAGCTATTTTACCGGTAGTCATGGAAGCAAAATAATTGTGGAAATAAATAGAGAGAAAGTCGAGTTTCGGCTTTTTCTTATAGAAAAATAGAGGAAAAAATTATGGCAGTAATGAAAATCGAGTATTACTCACAAGTTTTGGATATGGAGTGGGGAGTGAATGTTCTTTACCCCGATGCCAATCGAGTGGAAGAACCAGAGTGTAAAGATATTCCCGTCTTGTACCTCTTGCACGGGATGTCTGGCAATCATAATAGTTGGCTCAAGCGGACCAACGTAGAACGCTTACTTCGAGGAACCAATCTTATCGTTGTTATGCCCAATACCAGCAACGGTTGGTACACCGATACCCAGTATGGTTTTGACTATTACACAGCTCTAGCAGAGGAATTGCCACAGGTTCTGAAACGCTTCTTCCCTAATATGACTATCAAGCGTGAAAAGACCTTTATCGCTGGTCTCTCTATGGGAGGCTATGGCTGTTTCAAATTGGCTCTTGCGACAAATCGTTTTTCTCATGCGGCTAGTTTTTCAGGCGCTCTTAGTTTTCAAGATTTTTCTCCTGAGAGCCAAAATTTGGGAACTCCGGCTTATTGGAGGGGTGTGTTTGGGGAGATTAAAGATTGGACAGCTAGCACCTATTCTCTTGAAAGTTTGGCTAAAAAATCGGATAAAAAGACCAAGCTTTGGGCTTGGTGTGGTGAGCAGGATTTCTTGTACGAAGCCAATAATTTAGCAGTGGAAAACCTCAAAAAACTGGGCTTTGATGTGACCTATAGCCATAGCGCTGGGACTCACGAATGGTATTACTGGGAAAAACAATTGGAACAGTTCTTAGCAACTCTTCCAATCGAATTCAAATTAGAAGAGAGATTGTCATAATTTAGCTTTCTTTCAGCTTGTTTTAGTAAAATAGTCTTTATTTGCTAGAAAGGTGGAGGGATATGCGCTGGCTTTTTCGTTTGATAGGGGCTTTCTTTTCTTTTGTGTGGCGTTTGTTTTGGCGCCTGGTTTGGATAGTTGTGCTCTTATGTGCTCTTGCTTTCGGTCTTCTCTGGTATCTGAACGGGGATTTTCAAGGAGCGCTAAAGCAAGCAGAGCGGTCAGTCAAGATTGGTCAACAAAGTATTGACCAATGGGAAAAAACAGGGCAACTGCCTAAGTTGAATCAGACAGATAGCCACCAACACTCTGAAGGAAGGTGGCCACAGGCTTCTGCTAGTATTTACCTGGATCCGCAGATGGATTCACGTTTTCAAGAGGCATATTTAGAAGCGATTCAGAACTGGAATCAAACTGGTGCTTTTAACTTTGAAATTGTGACTGAGTCCAGCAAGGCAGATATCTTGGCTACGGAGATGAATGACGGAGGTACTCCTGTGGCAGGAGAGGCGGAAAGTCAGACCAATCTCTTGACGGGGCAATTCTTGTCTGTAACGGTGCGGTTGAATCATTATTATTTGTCCAATCCTAACTATGGCTATTCCTTTGAGCGTATTGTCCATACGGCAGAACATGAGTTGGGGCATGCAATTGGCTTGGACCATACAGATGAGAAGTCTGTCATGCAACCTGCAGGTTCCTTTTATGGTATCCAGGAAGAGGATGTTGAAAGACTTCGAAAATTATATGAGACCAATGAGTAGGGGACTATCTTTCCCTACTTTTTTGCTATAATGGAATTATGAACAACTTGATTAAATCAAAACTAGAGCTCTTGCCTACCAGCCCTGGTTGCTACATTCACAAGGATAAAAACGGCACCATTATCTATGTAGGAAAGGCTAAAAATCTGCGTAACCGCGTGAGGTCTTATTTCCGTGGAAGTCATGATACTAAGACAGAGGCTCTGGTGTCTGAAATTGTGGATTTTGAATTTATCGTTACTGAGTCTAATATTGAGGCACTTCTTCTAGAAATCAACCTGATCAAGGAAAACAAGCCTAAGTACAATATCATGCTCAAGGATGATAAGTCTTATCCATTTATAAAAATCACCAGTGAGCGCTACCCTCGTTTGATTATTACCCGACAGGTCAAGAAGGACGGAGGTCTCTATTTTGGACCTTATCCAGATGTGGGGGCAGCCAATGAAATCAAGCGACTGCTG
Source organism: uncultured Streptococcus sp. (assembly GCF_915066115.1). GTDB lineage: Bacteria > Bacillota > Bacilli > Lactobacillales > Streptococcaceae > Streptococcus. The sequence continues at coordinate 15,342 of NZ_CAJZDT010000025.1, forward strand.
GATCGGATTTTCCCTTTTAGAAAGTGTACCAATCCGCCGTCTAAGGTCTGTTTTTACTACCATATCGGTCAATGTATGGCCCACACCATCTGTAAGAAAGATGAGGACTATTTCAAGTCTATGGCTCAGGAGGTTTCTGATTTCCTAAAAGGGCAGGATGACAAAATTATCGATGACCTCAAGGGCAAGATGGCAAGTGCTGCCCAGACTATGGAATTTGAACGTGCAGCGGAATACCGTGATCTAATTCAGGCTATTGGAACGCTTCGAACCAAGCAACGGGTCATGGCTAAGGATCTCCAAAATCGGGATGTCTTTGGCTACTATGTGGACAAGGGATGGATGTGTGTCCAGGTTTTCTTTGTTCGTCAGGGCAAGCTTATTGAGCGCGATGTCAATCTTTTCCCCTATTATAATGATCCGGATGAGGACTTTCTAACCTATGTAGGACAATTCTATCAAGAAAAATCTCATCTAGTTCCCAATGAGGTACTGATTCCGCAGGATATTGATGAAGAAGCCGTCAAGGCCATAGTGGATACTAGGATTCTCAAACCCCAGCGTGGAGAGAAAAAGCAACTGGTCAATCTGGCTATAAAGAATGCTCGAGTCAGCCTAGAGCAGAAATTTAACCTGCTAGAGAAATCTGTCGAAAAAACACAGGGGGCTATTGAAAATCTAGGACGTTTGCTCCAAATACCGACCCCAGTCCGCATCGAGTCCTTCGATAATTCTAATATCATGGGAACTAGTCCTGTTTCAGCCATGGTGGTCTTTGTCAACGGCAAACCAAGTAAGAAGGATTATCGTAAGTATAAAATCAAGACCGTAGTCGGGCCAGACGACTATGCCAGTATGCGAGAGGTCATTCGCAGACGCTATGGTCGAGTACAGCGTGACGGTTTGACTCCTCCAGATTTGATTGTGATTGATGGGGGACAAGGTCAAGTCAATATTGCCAAGCAAGTCATCCAAGAGGAGCTGGGATTGGATATTCCAATTGCAGGTTTGCAAAAAAATGATAAGCACCAAACCCATGAATTGCTCTTTGGAGATCCGCTTGAGGTGGTGGAGTTGTCTCGCAATTCTCAGGAATTTTTCCTCCTCCAACGCATTCAGGATGAGGTGCACCGCTTTGCTATTACTTTCCACCGTCAACTGCGCTCCAAAAATTCTTTTTCATCACAACTGGATGGAATTGACGGTCTGGGACCTAAACGCAAGCAGAATCTCATGAAACATTTCAAGTCTCTGACTAAAATCAAGGAAGCCAGTGTGGATGAGATTGTCGAAGTTGGAGTACCGAGAGCAGTAGCAGAGGCTGTGCAAAGAAAGTTGAACCCGCAGGAAGAAGTGGAATTAGCTCAAGTGGCGGAAGAAAGAGTAGATTATCAAACAGAAGGAGATCATCATGAACCATAAAATCGCAATTTTATCAGATATTCATGGCAATGCGTCGGCCTTAGATGCAGTAATTGCGGATGCTAGAAAGCTGGAAGCGACAGAATACTGGCTTCTGGGAGATATTTTTCTTCCTGGACCAGGCGCAAATGATTTGGTGGCTTTGCTACAAGACCTTCCGATTACGGTGGCTGTTCGTGGGAACTGGGATGATTGTGTCCTTGAGGCCTTGGATGGTGAATACGGTTTGGAAGATCCACAAGAAATCCAGTCAATGCGAATGACTCAGTTTTTGATGGAGCGAATGGATCCTGCAACGATTGTCTGGCTACGAAGCTTGCCTTTGCTGGAAAAGAAAGAAGTTGAGGGGCTGCGCTTTTCTATCTCTCATAATTTACCTGACAAAAATTATGGGGGTGACTTGTTGGTTGGGAATGATACAGAAAAATTTGACCAACTGCTAGATGAGGAAACGGACGTGGCAGTCTATGGTCATGTCCACAAGCAGTTGCTTCGTTACGGCAGTCAAGGGCAACAAATCATCAATCCAGGGTCGATTGGCATGCCCTATTTTAATTGGGAGGCGTTAAAAAATCACCGTGCCCAGTATGCCGTGATAGAAGTTGAAGATGGGGAATTGGTAAATATCCTATTTCGTAAAGTCGCTTATGATTATGAAGCGGAGTTGGAATTGGCCAAGTCCAAGGGACTTCCCTTTATCGAAATGTATGAAGAGCTACGAAGAGAAGACAACTATCAGGGACACAATCTGGAACTCTTAGCTAGTTTAATCGAAAAGCATGGGTATGTAGAAGATGTGAAGAATTTTTTTGATTTTTTGTAAGAGTTTCCTAAAATAACCAATGTAAACTAAAAAAGCGATTGGCTGGTCCAATCGCTTTTAGTATATCTTATTGTAATTGAGATTGATCTGGAAGATAAGAACCACCTAGATAGGTATTGCTGAGTTTTTCAAGGGTTCCGTTTTGATAGAGTTCTTTGAGCGCTTTATCAAATTTCTCTTTAAACTCTTTTTGGTCGCTTGAGAAAACAATATAGTTGTTGGGGCTATCAGCAGAAGGCAAGTCAACCATAGAAAGGTCCAAACCACGGTCCTTGATAATCTTTTGAACGGATACCTTGTCAAAGACTAGGAAATCAAACTCTCCGTTAGAGAGGTCTAGGATTCGCTTACCGATATCCTCGTCAGAAAAATCGATAGTAGCGGGATTGTCAGTGTGTTTTTGATTCCAGTTATTGATGAATTGAGCGTTTGAAGTTCCAGTATCCTCTTGCGTTGTTTTGCCAGCAATTTGGTCAAGTGAAGTCAAAGGATTTTTCTTGTTGCTGACAAGGACGAGGGGATTGTTCGAAATTGGAAGTGAGTAAAGGTATTTTTCAGCACGCTCTTTTGTGTAACTCAAGTTGTTGGCTGCGGCTTGGTAGTGACCAGAATCAAGCCCTGGGAAGATGCTCTCCCAAGCAGTTCTTTGGAATTGAATCTCGTAGTCACTGAGCTTTTCATCCACTGCCTTTAGAACTTCGATATCGAAGCCTGTCATATTGCCCTTGTCTTCGTAGTCAAATGGTGGCACATCGCCAGCTGTAGCAACGACGATTGTCTTTTGAGAGCTGGTCTCTTTGGGTGTGGCTTGATTCCCGCAGGCAACCAAAAATGGTAGGATGGCTAGTAATAGGCTAAATTTTTTCATAATGTCTCCATTCAAATGTAAAGTTACCTGCTAGTTTATCAGAAAGTTTCTTGATGAACCAATATATATATTTTATGCCTGTGATAAAAAAACTTATACTCTTCGAAAATCAAATTCAAACCACGTCAGCTTCACCTTGCCGTACTC
>NZ_CAJZDT010000026.1:0-17802 GCF_915066115.1 uncultured Streptococcus sp.
AAGTATGTTAGAGCGCAGGGTCTAAAGGAGAAAACCAAAGTCGGTTTAGCCAATGGCTTGGCAGCTTTTGAAGAGGCAGACCAAGTGTCTGTCATTACCATTGCTGGTATGGGTGGTCGTTTGATTGCTAGGATTTTAGAAGAAGGCTTGGACAAGTTAGCTAATGTAGAACGATTGATCCTCCAGCCTAATAATCGTGAAGACGACTTGCGTATCTGGCTACAAGAGAATGGGTTTCAGATTGTAGCTGAAAGCATCTTAGAAGAAGCTGGCAAGTTTTACGAGATTTTGGTGGTGGAAGCAGGACAAATGAAGCTATCAGCCAGCGATGTCCGCTTTGGACCTTTCTTGTGCAAAGAGGTCAGTCCAGTCTTTGTCCAAAAATGGCAAAAAGAAGCTGTTAAGCTAGAGTTTGCCCTCGGACAAATCCCAGAAAAAAATCTGGAGGAACGTCAAGTTCTAGTAGATAAAATTCAAGCCATCAAGGAGGTTCTCCATGCTAGCAAGTGAAGTGATTAACGCGTATGAAGCTTTTTGCCCTCAGGAGTTTTCCATGGAGGGAGACAGTCGTGGCCTGCAAATTGGAACTTTGGACAAGGATATCCAAAGTGTCATGGTTGCTCTGGATATTCGTGAAGAAACGGTGGCTGAAGCCATTGAAAAGGGTGTGGACTTGATTATTGTTAAGCACGCGCCGATTTTCCGTCCCATCAAGGATTTGGTAGCTAGCCGTCCACAAAATCAGATTTATATAGACCTGATTAAGCATGACATTGCAGTTTATGTCAGCCATACCAATATTGACATCGTTGAAAATGGTCTCAATGATTGGTTCTGTCAGATGCTAGGTATCGAGGAAACTATCTATCTGCAGGAAACTGGCCCTGAACGTGGAATTGGACGTATTGGGAATGTTCAGCCTCAGACATTTGGGGAATTGGCCCAACATGTCAAGCAAGTCTTTGGTTTAGATAGCCTTCGAATGGTACATTATCAAGAGAGTGATTTGCAGAAGTCTATTTCAAAAGTGGCCATCTGTGGTGGAAGCGGGCAGTCTTTCTATAAGGATGCTTTAGCTAAAGGAGCGGATGTCTATATCACTGGTGATATTTACTACCACACTGCCCAGGATATGTTGTCTGATGGCTTGCTAGCCTTGGACCCAGGTCACTATATTGAAGTGCTTTTTGTGGAAAAAATCGCAGCATTCCTTAGTCAATGGAAAGAGGAAAAAGACTGGGATATTGATATTTTTCCTAGTCAAGCATCGACCAATCCTTTCCACCATATCTAGTTAGAAAGTGAAAACAATGAAAAAAGTTGCCATTATTGGAGCAGGAATTGTGGGAGCAACAGCTGCCTACTACCTCTCTAAAGAAAGTGACCTAGAAGTAACCGTCTTTGACCATGGACAAGGTCAGGCTACCAAGGCCGCAGCGGGAATTATCAGTCCTTGGTTTTCCAAACGTCGCAATAAAGCCTGGTACAAAATGGCGCGCTTGGGGGCTGACTTTTATGTGGATTTGTTGGCTGATTTAGTGAAGTCAGGGAAAGAAATTGACTTTTACCAGCGTTCGGGAGTCTTTCTCCTGAAAAAGGATAAAACTAAGTTGGAAGAACTCTATCAACTAGCCCTCCAGCGTAGAGAAGAATCTCCTTTGATAGGCCGGTTAGCCATTCTGGACCAAGCATCAGCTAACGAATTATTCCCTGGTTTGCAGGGATTTGACCGTCTGCTCTATGCTTCTGGTGGAGCGAGAGTAGATGGTCAACTCTTGGTGACTCGTTTGCTAGAAGCCAGTCAGGTCAAGCTGGTCAAAGAAAAAGTGAGTCTGACACCTTTAACATCGGGTTACCAGATTGACGAAGAGGTGTTTGATCAGGTTATTTTGGCGACGGGAGCTTGGTTGGGACATCTGTTAGAGCCTTTAGGTTATGAAGTAGATGTTCGTCCCCAAAAGGGGCAACTCCGAGATTATCAGCTGGCCCAAGACATGGAAGCTTACCCTGTTGTTATGCCAGAAGGGGAGTGGGATTTGATTCCTTTTGCAGGTGGGAAATTGTCCTTAGGTGCTACTCATGAAAATGACATGGGATTTGATTTGACGGTAGATGAAACTTTACTCCAGAAAATGGAGGAGGCAGCCTTGCCTCACTACCCAACCTTGGCAGAAGCGAAATCATCTGGTGAACGTGTGGGAATCCGTGCCTATACCAGTGATTTCTCTCCTTTCTTTGGAGAGGTTCCAGAATTGTCAGGTGTCTATTCAGCCAGTGGACTAGGTTCATCAGGCCTCACAACGGGTCCTATCATTGGCTACCATCTAGCTCAACTGATTCAAGGCAAGGAGTTGACCTTGGACCCTCTAAACTACCCAATTGAAAACTATGTCAAACGGGTAAAAAGCGAATAAGAATTTTACTGAAATTTTAGCCTCCTCTCTAGGATGGCAAATGACATTCCCTATCAAAAATGGTAAAATAAGAAAAAATAATCCGAGAATCGAGGAAAAAAGATGCAAGAAAAGATTTTGGTAACGGGTGGAGCAGGTTTTATCGGAACCCACACTGTTATTGAGTTAATCCAAGCAGGTCATCAAGTTGTTGTGGTGGATAACCTTGTTAATAGTAACAGAAAAAGTTTAGAAGTTGTTGAAAGAATTACAGGAGTTGAAATTCCTTTCTATGAGGCAGATATCCGTGATACAGATACTCTTCGTGACATTTTCAAGCAAGAAGAACCAACAGGTGTCATTCACTTTGCTGGCTTGAAGGCTGTCGGTGAATCTACCCGTATTCCTCTTGCCTACTATGACAACAATATCGCTGGAACTGTTAGCCTTTTGAAGGTCATGGAAGAAAACAACTGTAAAAACATTATTTTCAGTTCTTCTGCGACAGTTTACGGGGATCCGCACACCGTGCCCATCTTGGAAGATTTCCCACTTTCAGTGACCAATCCATACGGTCGTACCAAACTTATGCTAGAGGAAATTTTGACGGATATCTACAAGGCAGACTCAGAATGGAACGTTGTCTTGCTTCGTTATTTCAACCCAATCGGAGCTCATGAAAGTGGAGACCTAGGAGAAAATCCAAACGGTATTCCAAACAATCTCTTGCCATATGTGACTCAAGTAGCCGTTGGGAAATTAGAGCAAGTGCAAGTGTTTGGAGACGACTACGATACGGAAGATGGAACTGGTGTTCGTGACTATATCCACGTTGTCGATTTGGCTAAAGGTCACGTTGCAGCTCTACAAAAAATCCAAAAAGGTTCAGGTCTAAACGTGTATAACCTTGGAACAGGTAAAGGTTATTCTGTTCTTGAAATTATTCAAAACATGGAAAAAGCAGTGGGACGTCCAATTCCTTACCGCATTGTAGACCGTCGCCCAGGTGATATCGCAGCCTGCTATTCAGATCCTGCAAAAGCCAAAGCAGAACTCGGTTGGGAAGCAGAATTAGACATCACCCAAATGTGTGAAGACGCATGGCGTTGGCAAAGCAAGCATCCAAATGGATTTGAAGACTAAGATGGTGATGTCAATCATTGTCCCCTGTTTAAACGAAGAGGAAGTACTTCCTCTTTTTTATCAGGCTTTGGAAGCTTTACTTCCAGATTTGGGAACAGAAATCGAGTATGTCTTTGTCGATGATGGATCAAGTGATGGGACCTTGGAACTCTTAAAGACCTATCGGGAGCAAAATCCAGCAGTGCATTATATTTCTTTCTCGCGAAATTTTGGCAAAGAAGCAGCTCTGTATGCAGGCTTGCAGTATGCGACAGGAGATCTAGTGGTGGTGATGGATGCAGATCTCCAGGATCCTCCTAGTATGTTGCTAGAGATGAAAAATTTACTAGACCAGAATGCAGACTTAGACTGTGTTGGGACACGTAGAATTAGTCGAGAGGGGGAACCCTTCTTTCGCAGTGTTTGTGCTAATCTATTTTACGGCTTCATGAAAAAAATTAGTCCAGTAGCCCTGCCGTCAGGTGTCCGTGATTTTCGCATGATGAGAAGATCTGTAGTCGATGCTATTTTAAGCCTGACCGAGTCCAATCGTTTTTCTAAAGGACTTTTTGCCTGGGTCGGTTTTAAAACCTATTATCTGGACTATCCAAATGTCGAAAGACAGGCTGGCAAGACCAGTTGGAGTTTTAGGCAACTCTTTTTCTACTCCATTGAAGGGATTGTTAACTTTTCAGATTTTCCCTTGATTATCGCCTTTGTGGCAGGTCTCCTATCTTGTTTGATTTCTCTACTAATGACCTTTTTTGTCGTGGTTCGGACCCTCATTTTGGGCAATCCGACATCAGGTTGGACCTCTCTGATGGCTGTTATTCTCTTCCTTGGTGGGATTCAACTCTTGACCATTGGGATTCTCGGCAAGTATATCAGTAAGATTTATATAGAGACTAAAAAAAGACCACTTTATCTCGTCAAAGAAAAAAGTGACCTTCCTGATTTTACAGAAAAAAATAAAGAGAAAAGACTATAATTTTGCATGGAAATATGCTAAACTAGAAGGAGTGGAACGTTCTTATCGGTATTAGAGTTAATCTTTAATCAAGGCACGTGTCGGACAGTTTCTAACAGCTTCTACGACGTCCTGACTAGGAGAGATTTCTTTTTCTAGTTGATCAGGATCATCGTAAAAGCGCACGATTCCATTATCGTGGTAATCAAATAAATCAGAATAAGTTTGGCAAAGCCCACAGGCGATGCAGCGTTCAGGTATAAGTGTGATTTTCATATTTATATTGTAATAAGAAAAGTAAAAAAAAACAAGGAGTAAGGTATGGCAAAAGAACCGTGGCAAGAAGATATTTATGAGAATCAGGAAGAACAGACAAGAACGGAACGACGTCAACGTAATCAAAAAGGTACAGGTATTGTTGCAAATCGTGTCTTGACGATTCTAGCTAGTCTCTTTTTCGTGATTGTTGTAGTAATGATAATAGTATTGATTTACCTTTCAAGTGGAGGGAGTAATCGTACAGCAGCCTTGAAAGATTTTTATGATTCATCTGCCCCTGTTTCAACCTCTGTAACAGAAGAATCTGCATCTTCATCTAGCAAGACTGAAGAAGCAACTTCTACAGAGAGCTCATCTAGTGAAAGTCATTCTGAAGAGCATACTGATAGTGAAGGGACAATTACAGTTCAGGCTGGAGAAGGAGAAGCAACCATTGCCGCTCGTGCAGGAATCTCGATTGCTCAGCTAGAGGCCTTGAATCCTGGGCATATGGCTACAGGGTCTTGGTTTGCTAATCCAGGTGATGTTATCAAAATCAAATAGGAGTTGATATGAAAACAATTCAAATTGCTATTGACGGTCCTGCTTCAAGTGGTAAGAGTACAGTCGCAAAGATTATTGCTAAGGATTTTGGTTATACCTATCTCGATACAGGTGCTATGTATCGTGCTGCAACATACATGGCTCTCAAGAACCAATTAGGAGTTGAAGAAGTTGGAGCACTTCTAGACTTATTGGACCAGCATCCAATCAGTTTTGGACGTTCAGAAACTGGGGAGCAGCTTGTTTTTGTAGGAGATGTGGATATTACTCATCCTATCCGTGAAAATCAAGTGACCAATCATGTTTCTGCTATTGCAGCAATTCCTGAAGTACGTGAGAAACTAGTTTCTCTCCAACAAGAGATTGCCCAGCAAGGTGGGATTGTCATGGATGGTCGCGATATTGGGACTGTTGTATTGCCACAAGCAGAATTGAAAATTTTCTTAGTAGCTTCTGTTGATGAAAGAGCAGAGCGCCGTTACAAGGAAAATATTGCCAAGGGAATTGAGACAGACCTTGAAACCCTAAAAGAGGAAATTGCTGCGCGTGACTACAAGGATAGTCATCGTGAGACTTCGCCTCTCAAACAAGCAGAGGATGCAGTTTACCTTGATACAACTGGTTTGAACATTCAAGAAGTAGTTGAAAAAATTGAATCAGAAGCAAAAGAACGCATGTCATAGGGACAGGAGAAGCAGGCTAAAGCTAGCCTGCTTCTTTTCTATCAAACTGAACGCATTCCAAACCAGTCTTTTTTTGAGTTTTTTGATAAAATAGTACTATCAGTGAAAAGGATGGAAGCATGACTAAGAAAATCGTAGCTATTTGGGCCCAGGATGAAGAGGGTGTGATTGGTAAGGACAATCGTCTGCCTTGGCATTTGCCAGCAGAATTGCAACACTTTAAAGAAACAACTCTGAATCATGCCATCTTGATGGGGCGTGTGACCTTTGATGGAATGGGGCGTCGCTTGCTTCCCAAACGGGAGACCTTGATTTTGACTCGTAACCCAGAAGAAAAGATAGACGGGGTTGCTACTTTTTATGATGTTCAGTCTGTCTTGGACTGGTATCAGGCTCAAGATAAGAATCTTTATATTTTAGGTGGAAAGCAAATTTTTCAAGCTTTTGAACCCTACCTTGACGAAGTGATTGTGACTCACATTCATGCTCGGGTGGAAGGAGATACCTATTTCCCTGAAGAATTTGACTTGTCTCTTTTTGAGACAGTTTCAAGCAAATTCTATAGCAAAGATGAGAAAAATCCTTATGATTTTACCATCCAATACCGCAAGAGAAAGGAAGTCTAATGGAACGTAGTATATTTGGTTTTTTCACAGCCATGCTGTGTTTGGTCTGCTTGCTTGCAGGGGCACAGGCTTTTCGTAAAAAGCGCTATGGACTTTCTGTCCTGCTCTGGTTAAATGCATTTACCAATTTGGTCAATAGTATCCATGCTTTTTACATGACCTTATTTTAGATAGAATGACAGTATAGAATAGAACGGAAGGAAATCATGCCTACAACTAGGAATAATGATATGATGGTTTATTGCTCATTTTGTGGCAAAAGCCAAGAAGAAGTACAAAAAATAATCGCTGGGAACAACGCCTTTATCTGTAATGAATGTGTGGAGTTGGCTCAGGAAATCATTCGAGAGGAGTTGGCGGAAGAAGTCTTGGCAGACTTGTCTGAAGTTCCAAAACCAATCGAACTCCTCCATATCTTGAACCACTATGTAATCGGTCAAGATCGTGCCAAACGTGCTTTAGCAGTAGCAGTATACAACCACTACAAACGCATCAATTTCCACGATACGCGTGAAGAGTCAGAAGATGTGGATTTGCAGAAGTCAAACATCTTGATGATTGGCCCAACTGGTTCGGGGAAAACTTTCCTTGCTCAGACCTTGGCTAAGAGCTTGAATGTACCTTTTGCGATCGCAGATGCGACAGCTCTGACGGAAGCTGGTTATGTAGGTGAGGACGTGGAAAATATCCTCCTCAAACTCCTGCAGGCTGCTGACTTTAACATTGAACGTGCAGAACGTGGGATTATCTATGTGGATGAAATTGACAAGATTGCCAAGAAGAGCGAAAACGTATCAATCACACGTGATGTTTCTGGTGAAGGGGTGCAACAAGCCCTTCTCAAGATTATCGAAGGAACTGTTGCTAGCGTGCCACCTCAAGGTGGTCGCAAGCATCCACAACAAGAGATGATTCAGGTGGATACAAAAAATATCCTCTTCATCGTGGGTGGTGCCTTTGATGGCATTGAAGAAATCGTTAAACAACGTCTGGGTGAAAAAGTCATTGGATTTGGTCAAAATAACAAGGCAATTGACGAAAATAGCTCATACATGCAAGAAATCATCGCAGAAGATATTCAAAAATTTGGTATTATCCCTGAGTTGATTGGACGCTTGCCTGTCTTTGCAGCTCTTGAACAATTGACGGTCGATGATTTGGTTCGCATCCTGAAAGAGCCAAGAAATGCCTTGGTCAAACAATACCAAACCTTGTTATCTTATGATGATGTCGAGTTGGAATTTGACGACGAAGCCCTTCAAGAGATTGCTAATAAGGCTATCGAACGGAAGACAGGGGCGCGTGGTCTTCGCTCCATCATCGAAGAAACTATGCTGGATGTTATGTTTGAAGTACCGAGTCAGGAAAATGTGAAATTGGTCCGCATCACAAAAGAAGCTGTCGATGGAACGGATAAACCAATCCTAGAAACAGCCTAGAGGTGACTATGGAACTTAATACACACAATGCAGAAATTTTGCTCAGTGCGGCCAATAAGTCCCACTATCCGCAGGATGAACTGCCAGAAATCGCTCTTGCAGGGCGTTCAAATGTTGGCAAGTCTAGCTTTATCAACACCATGCTGAACCGCAAGAATCTAGCCCGAACATCAGGTAAACCTGGTAAAACCCAGCTCCTGAACTTCTTTAACATTGATGACAAGATGCGCTTTGTGGATGTGCCTGGTTATGGTTATGCCCGCGTTTCCAAAAAGGAACGTGAAAAGTGGGGGCGTATGATTGAGGAGTATCTGACAACTCGGGAAAATCTCCGTGCGGTTGTCAGTCTAGTTGACCTTCGTCATGATCCGTCAGCAGATGATGTGCAGATGTACGAATTTCTCAAGTATTATGAGATTCCAGTCATCATTGTGGCAACCAAGGCGGACAAGATTCCTCGTGGTAAATGGAATAAGCATGAATCAGCAATCAAAAAGAAATTAAACTTTGACCCAAGTGACGACTTCATCCTCTTTTCATCTGTCAGCAAGGCAGGGATGGATCAAGCTTGGGATGCAATCTTAGAAAAATTGTGAGGAAAAGAAAATGGCAAAAACAATTCATACAGATAAGGCCCCAAAGGCTATCGGACCATATATTCAAGGAAAAATCGTTGGCAATCTTTTGTTTGCTAGTGGTCAAGTTCCCCTATCTCCTGAAACTGGGGAAATCGTTGGAGAAACGATTCAAGAACAGACAGAACAAGTCTTGAAAAACATCGGTGCTATTTTGGCAGAAGCAGGAACTGACTTTGACCATGTTGTCAAAACAACTTGCTTCTTGAGCGATATGAACGACTTTGTTCCTTTTAACGAGGTTTACCAAACGGCCTTTAAAGAGGAATTTCCAGCTCGTTCAGCTGTGGAGGTAGCTCGTCTTCCTCGTGATGTAAAAGTCGAAATCGAAGTCATCGCAGAGATTGGATAAGCTAGTTGAAGTTTGGTTCTGCCAAACTTCTTTTGATATAAGGAGAAACAGATGACAAAGAAACAACTTCACTTGGTGATTGTGACAGGGATGAGTGGTGCTGGGAAAACTGTAGCCATTCAGTCCTTCGAGGATTTGGGATATTTCGCTATTGATAATATGCCGCCAGCTCTCTTACCTAAGTTTTTGCAGTTGGTGGAAACAAAAGAAGACGACCATAAGTTGGCCTTGGTAGTGGATATGCGTAGCCGTTCTTTCTTCTCAGAGATTCAAACTGTTTTGGATGAGTTGGAAAATAAGGAAGAACTGGACTTTAAAATTCTCTTTTTGGATGCAGCTGATAAGGAATTGGTCGCGCGTTACAAGGAAACCAGACGGAGTCACCCTCTAGCAGCGGATGGTCGGATTTTGGATGGAATCAAGCTGGAACGTGAACTCTTGGCACCTTTGAAAAATATGAGCCAAAATGTGGTGGATACGACTGAACTCACTCCCCGTGAGCTACGTAAAACCATTGCAGAGCAGTTTTCAGACCAAGAACAAGCCCAGTCTTTCCGTATTGAAGTCATGTCTTTTGGCTTCAAGTATGGTATCCCAATTGATGCGGACTTGGTCTTTGATGTCCGATTCTTGCCAAATCCCTACTATCTACCAGAACTGCGTAATCAAACTGGTGTGGATGAACCAGTTTATGACTATGTCATGAATCATCCTGAGTCAGAAGATTTTTATCAGCATTTGTTGGCCTTGATTGAGCCGATTTTGCCAAGTTACCAAAAGGAAGGGAAGTCGGTTTTGACCATCGCCATGGGTTGTACGGGTGGTCAACACCGTAGTGTGGCTTTTGCTAAACGCTTGGCGCAAGACTTATCTAAGAATTGGCCTGTCAATGAAGGGCATCGCGACAAAGACCGAAGAAAGGAAACGGTAAACCGTTCATGAGAAAACCAAAGATAACGGTGATTGGTGGAGGGACTGGGATCCCTGTCATTCTTAAAAGTCTGCGTGAAAAAGATGTGGAAATTGCTGCTATCGTAACGGTAGCAGATGACGGTGGTTCATCAGGTGAACTTCGAAAAAATATGCAACAATTGACACCGCCAGGTGATCTTCGTAATGTCCTGGTGGCCATGTCGGATATGCCTAAGTTTTATGAGAAAGTCTTTCAGTATCGTTTTTCTGAAGATGCTGGAGCCTTTGCTGGACATCCGCTGGGAAATCTCATTATCGCTGGCCTGTCAGAAATGCAGGGTTCGACCTATAATGCCATGCAGTTGTTGAGCAAATTTTTCCATACAACAGGGAAGATTTATCCTTCCAGTGACCATCCCTTGACCCTTCATGCAGTCTTTCAGGATGGTACAGAAGTGGCTGGAGAGAGCCATATTGCAGACCATCCAGGCATGATTGACCATGTCTATGTGACCAATACCCTCAACGATGATACGCCTCTGGCTAGCCGTCGAGTAGTGCAGACCATTCTTGAAAGTGACATGATTGTCCTCGGACCTGGTTCCCTCTTTACCTCGATTTTGCCCAATATCGTGATTAAGGAAATTGGGAAGGCTCTTTTGGAAACTAAGGCAGAAATCGCCTATGTCTGCAATATTATGACCCAACGTGGGGAGACGGAACACTTTACAGATAGTGACCACGTGGAGGTCCTGCATCGTCACCTTGGTCGCCCTTTTATCGATACTGTTTTGGTGAATATCGAAAAAGTGCCTCAGGAATACATGAATTCCAACCGTTTTGATGAATACTTGGTGCAGGTGGAACATGATTTTGCTGGTCTTTGTAAGCAAGTTCCGCGTGTGATTTCATCCAACTTCCTTCGTCTGGAAAATGGGGGTGCCTTCCACGATGGAGATTTGATTGTGGATGAATTGATGCGGATTATACAGGTGAGAAAATGAGTTTCACAGTAGCAGTAAAAGAAGAAATCCTAGGTCAGCACCATCTGAGTCGGCATGAATTATCTGCCATTATCAAGATGTCTGGAAGTATCGGTCTCTCGACTTCGGGTCTGACCTTGTCTGTCGTGACAGAAAATGCCAAACTGGCCCGTCACCTTTATGAGTCCTTCCTCCATTTCTATGAAATCAAATCGGAAATTCGCCATCACCAAAGGAGCAATCTCCGGAAGAATCGAGTATATACCGTTTTTACAGATGAAAAGGTGCAGGACTTATTGAGTGATTTGCACTTGGCAGACTCCTTTTTTGGTCTGGAAACAGGTATTGATGAGGCGATTTTATCGGATGAGGAAGCAGGTCGTGCCTATCTCTGTGGTGCTTTCTTGGCAAATGGAAGCATTCGTGACCCTGAGTCAGGCAAGTATCAGTTGGAAATCAGTTCTGTTTATCTGGACCACGCGCAAGGGATTGCCTCTCTTCTCCAGCAATTTTTACTGGATGCTAAGGTGCTTGAGCGCAAGAAGGGGGCTGTGACCTATCTCCAGCGAGCTGAAGATATTATGGATTTCTTGATAGTAATCGGAGCCATGCAGGCGCGAGATGATTTTGAGCGGGTTAAGATTTTGCGAGAAACCCGTAATGACCTCAATAGGGCCAATAATGCAGAAACAGCCAATATTGCTCGGACAGTTTCTGCCAGCATGAAGACTATCAACAATATCAGTAAAATCAAAGATATCATGGGCTTAGAAAACCTGCCAGTGGATTTGCAGGAGGTAGCGCAATTGCGGATTCAGCACCCAGACTACTCTATCCAGCAGTTAGCAGATAGTCTCAGCACTCCCCTTACAAAAAGTGGTGTCAACCACAGACTCAGAAAAATCAATAAGATAGCCGATGAACTATAAAACCACGAATCGTAGGACTCGTGGTTATTTTTTATAAACTAGTAGAGTGTTTTGGTTGTACTTTTTGCTCAGGGTCGATGTAGTTGATAGCATTGTTGACAGCAGTTGGAGCTTCGCCCAGTCCTGTCGCAATCAAATCAATTTTTCCGTCATAGTAGCAGCAGTCACCGATAGCATAGATACCTGCTTGACTGGATTCCTGTTTGCTGTTGACGATAATCTTGTGACGGTTGAGGTCCAGACCCCAGTTTTTAAGGTTACCGACAGAAGATTTGAAACCATAGTTGACAAAGAGGTGGTCTAGGTCAATAGTTTCTGTTTCATCAGATTTGACTTTTGTGATTTCAAGTTTATCGAGTGTTTTTCCATCTCCAAGGAGTTGGCTAGGGACGAATGGTGTCTTGATGATCACAGAAGATTCCTGCAAAGCTTGGACACTGTGTTCCAAGGCGCGGAAATTATCTCTGCGGTGAACAAGGGTAGTTGGTGCAATTTTTTCAAAAGCCAAAGCCCAATCCACAGCCGAGTCTCCTCCACCAAGAATCGTCACTTTCTTACCAGCATATTGCTGGATGTTGGAAACGTGGTAGTGGATATTTTCATAGTCTTCAACGCCTTCTAGTTCCAGAGGACGTGGTTTGAAGGCACCGCCCCCCATAGCGATGATAACAGTTTTAGACAGGTGACTTCCTTTAGAAGTTGTAATTACAAAGCCTTCTTCTTGTTTTTCAATCTCAAGAACCGTTTCATTGAGATGAATAGGGGTATCAAAGCCGTTTAACTGTTCAATCAAGCGGTTGGTCAACTCTTCTCCAGTTAGGTTTGGGAAACCTGGTACGTCTAGGATTTCCTTTTCAGGGTAGAGAATAGCAGGTTGTCCACCTAGTTGGGGAAGAGAGTCGATGATTTGGACCTTGGCTTGGCGTAGGTGGGCATAGAAGGCCGCAAAAAGCCCGACAGGACCACCACCTACAATGGTAATATCATAGAGTTGAGACATGGTTTCTCCTTTGTTTTTTCTGGTCAGTTTATTTTATCATATTTTTCCTTAATTTAAAATGAAGTAGGATAGGGAAAAAAATGTCAGAAAAATGGTATAATAGAAAGGAACGTGTTTGGACAGAGAGGAGACAGCAGATGAACTTTCAACAATTATCCAACCTGCAATATTGGACTAGCTTGTTTTCTAGTCCTTGGAGTATTGCCATCAATGTGTTTGATATTTTGATTGTGGCCTATATTTTATATCGTTTTACAAAAGCGATAGCTGGCACCAAGATTATGATTTTGGTGCGTGGGGTCGTGATTTTTGTATTAACCCAGGTTGTGGCCAATATCCTTGGTTTAACAACGATTTCTTGGTTGATTAATCAGATTATCACCTATGGGGTTATTGCTGCGGTTGTTATCTTCTCCCCAGAGATTCGGACTGGTTTGGAACGATTGGGAAGGGCGACAGATTTCTTTTCTACTGCTCAAATTAGTGCAGAAGAGAAAATGATCCGTGCCTTTGTTAAGTCAGTTGAATACATGAGTCCCCGTAAGATTGGTGCTTTGGTTGCCATTCAACGGGTTCGGACCTTACAAGAATACATCGCGACAGGAATTCCCTTGGATGCCAATATTTCAGCTGAACTCCTTATTAATATCTTTATCCCCAACACTCCTCTACATGACGGTGCTGTGATTATCAGAGAAAATCGGATTGCGGTAACTTCTGCCTATCTGCCCTTGACAGAAAGCACAGGAATTTCCAAGGAATTTGGGACCAGACACCGGGCGGCTATCGGCTTATCAGAAGTGTCCGATGCCTTGACCTTTATCGTCTCAGAGGAAACAGGTGGCATTTCTATTACCTATAACGGTGTTTTCAAGCATGACTTGACGATTGAAGAATTTGAAGCAGAGCTACGAGCAATTCTTTTGCCAGCCGTTGAGGAAAAAGTCAGTTTCAAGGACCGTTTGTTAGGAGGTTGGAAATATGAGAAAAAATAGTCTATACATCATTTCATCTCTCTTTTTTGCTTGTATCTTATTCATCTATGCAACGTCAACCAACTTTCAAAATAGTAATACCGCAAGGCAGGTTAAATCAGAAACTTACACCAATACGATAACGAACGTTCCTATCGTTATTCACTATGATGATGACCAGTATTTCATTAGCGGATTTGCATCAGAAGTTTCAGTGGTATTAACCGGAGCCAATCGTGTGACCTTGGCCAGCGAAATGCAGGAGAGCACTCGTAAGTTTAAGGTAACTGCTGATTTGACGGATGCCAGTGTTGGAACGATTGAAGTTCCCTTGAATATTGAAAATCTTCCAAGTGGATTGACCGCTGTGGCAACGCCTCAAAAGATTACAGTGAAAGTTGGGAAGAAGGTTAAGCGAGATGGGATGCTTGTTGTGCCACAAGTTGACCAAAGCCAGATTGATCCCAAGTTACAAATTGATAGTATAACCGTGTCAAACGAACGAGTTTCGGTCACAACTGACCAGGAAACATTAGCTAAGATTGACAAAGTTATTGCGCTTTTACCAACCAGCGAACGCATAACAGGTAATTACAGTGGTTCAGTACCTTTGCAGGCAATCGACCGTAATGGTGTTGTCTTACCAGCGGTGATTACTCCATTTGATACGACAATGAAGGTCACTACAAAACCAGTAGCACCAAGTTCAAGCACATCAAATTCAACTACAAGCAGTTCGTCGGAGACATCTTCGTCAACGAAAGCAACTAGTTCAAAAACGAATTAAAAATAGGAAAAGGATTTTATAAAAATGGGTAAATATTTTGGGACTGATGGAGTCCGTGGAGAAGCTAACGTAGAATTAACGCCAGAATTGGCCTTTAAACTAGGACGTTTTGGAGGCTATGTTCTTAGCCAACATGAAACGGAAGCGCCGAAAGTTTTTGTAGGACGTGACACACGTATTTCTGGGGAATTGCTAGAATCTGCCTTGGTGGCAGGTCTCCTCTCTGTAGGAATTCACGTCTACAAACTTGGTGTCCTTGCAACACCAGCAGTAGCTTACTTGGTAAAAACTGAAGGGGCAAGTGCCGGTGTCATGATTTCTGCTAGTCACAACCCAGCCCTTGATAACGGAATTAAGTTCTTTGGTGGTGATGGTTTCAAACTAGATGATGAAAAAGAAGCAGAAATTGAAGCCCTGCTAGATGCTGCGGAAGATACTCTTCCTCGTCCAAGTGCTGAAGGCTTGGGAACCTTGGTAGATTATCCAGAAGGCTTGCGTAAGTATGAAGGATATCTTGTTTCAACTGGAACTCCTCTTGAAGGAATGAAGGTTGCCTTGGATACGGCCAATGGTGCAGCTTCTACAAGTGCCCGTCAAATCTTTGCAGATCTTGGCGCTCAATTAACGGTTATTGGGGAAACACCAGACGGTCTTAACATCAACCTTAATGTTGGTTCAACCCACCCAGAAGCCCTTCAAGAAGTGGTCAAAGAAAGCGGCTCAGCTATTGGTTTGGCCTTTGACGGAGACAGTGACCGCTTGATTGCTGTTGATGAAAATGGTGAGATCGTTGATGGTGACAAAATCATGTACATCATCGGGAAATACCTTTCTGAAAAAGGACAATTGGCTCAAAATACAATCGTGACAACCGTTATGTCTAACCTTGGTTTCCACAAGGCCTTGGACCGTGAAGGCATTAAGAAGGCAGTCACTGCAGTTGGCGACCGCTATGTTGTTGAAGAAATGAGAAAATCAGGCTACAACCTTGGTGGTGAACAGTCTGGTCACGTCATCTTGATGGATTACAATACCACAGGTGATGGTCAATTGTCGGCCGTCCAATTGACTAAAATTATGAAGAAAACTGGTAAGAGTTTGTCAGAGTTGGCAGCAGAAGTAACCATCTATCCACAAAAATTAGTCAATATCCGAGTGGAAAATGCCATGAAGGAAAAGGCTATGGAAGTGCCAGCTATTAAGGCTATCATCGAGAAGATGGAAGAAGAAATGGCAGGGAATGGCCGTATCCTTGTTCGCCCAAGTGGAACAGAGCCCCTCTTGCGTGTTATGGCAGAAGCGCCTACAACAGAAGAAGTGGACTACTATGTTGATACTATCGCAGACGTAGTTCGAGCTGAAATCGGGATTGACTAAATCCTAGAAAACTAGATGAAAATAAAAAATTATGGTACAATAGCTTATAATATTGTAGCCGAGGGAGAAAGACATGAATCTTAAACGTGAACAAGAATTTGTTAGTCAGTATCATTTTGATGCGCGTAATTTTGAATGGGAAAATGAAAATGGAACTCCTGAAACTAAGGTGGATGTGAACTTCCAATTACTCCAACATGACCAAGAAAATCAAGTGACATCTTTAGTGGTTGTCTTAAGTTTTATGATTGTCTTTGACAAATTTGTTATCAGTGGAACGATTTCCCAAGTTAACCATGTAGAAGGTCGTATTGTAAATGAACCAAGTGAGTTTAATCAAGAGGAAGTTGAAACTTTGGCTCGTCCATGTTTGAACATGCTCAACCGTTTGACTTACGAAGTAACTGAAATTGCATTAGACTTACCAGGCATCAATTTGGAGTTCTAATATGAAATTAGCTGTTATCACAGATTCCTCTGCCTATCTTAGTGCAGAGACCTTGCAAAGAGAAGATTTGTATGTCTTGGATATTCCTGTCAATATTGATGGTGAGGAGTATGTTGAAGGTGTTAATCTGACTGCTGAGGAATTTTACCAAAAAATGGCTCAGGCTTCTGAATTGCCTAAGACCAGTCAACCAAGTATTGCCAAGTTAGATGAGATTCTAACTTCGCTCAAAGAACAAGGCTATACCCATGCTTTAGGGCTTTTCCTATCTTCTGGAATTTCAGGTTTTTACCAAAATATCCAGTACATGGTCGATGATTATGAGGGCTTAATTATTGCTTTCCCAGACACTTTGATTACAAGTGCTCCTCTGGGGATCATGGTTGAAAATGTCTTTAACTGGAAAGACCAGGGCGATGATTTTGCCATCATTCAGGATAAGTTAGCTATACAAATTAGTCACACATCTGCTTTCATCATGGTGGATGACTTGGACCACTTGGTGAAAGGGGGACGCCTTTCAAATGGGGCTGCGATTTTGGGCAATCTGCTAAGCATTAAACCAATCCTCTATTTCAACGACCAAGGTGTGATTGAAGTGTACGAAAAAGTTCGTACTGAAAAGAAAGCAACCAAGCGTTTAATTGAGATTATCAAGGAAGCCACAGCTTCAGGCCAATACCGTATCATTGTCATTCACGGAAATGCTCCTGAAAAGGCTGAAGAATTGCGTCAGCACTTACTTGAATCTGGAGTGGGTACGGATATTTCACTTGCTACATTTGGTAGTGTTATTGGGACCCACCTAGGAGCAGGAAGTATTGCTCTAGGTTATATTCCAGTGATTTAGTTGACGCTTCTAGGCTAGTTAAGAAATCTTGTATCATAGCAATTGAACATGGACTATCTGC
This sequence comes from uncultured Streptococcus sp., assembly GCF_915066115.1. Classification (GTDB taxonomy): domain Bacteria; phylum Bacillota; class Bacilli; order Lactobacillales; family Streptococcaceae; genus Streptococcus. Next base: position 17,361 of record NZ_CAJZDT010000026.1, read on the forward strand.
CTCATGAAAAAAGATGATTGTCTTGCCCTTCATGGAAAGTCAGCGACATTCCCTATTTTTCATGGGTAGCTAAGGTCCTTTGTATCTTGATAATTGAACACGCCTGGAACCCTATGTGAAAAAGATAGTTCTTCCAAGGAGTATTTACTCCTTGATCAGAACTCCTATTTTCACTTTGTGTTCTTACAGGCTTTGTATCTTAGACAGGAGTAGAGATGAGTATTCGAGTAATTATTGCTGGTTTTAAGGGAAAGATGGGCCAGGCTGCTTGTAAGATGGTCTTGGCTGATCCAGACTTGGACTTGGTAGCAGTTTTGGATCCTTTTGAGTCTGAGTCAGAATGGCAGGGAATTCCTGTTTTCAAGGATAAGGCTGATTTGGTCGATTTTGAAGCGGATGTTTGGGTAGACTTTACTACACCAGCTGTTGCCTATGAAAATAC
>NZ_CAJZDT010000027.1:0-17746 GCF_915066115.1 uncultured Streptococcus sp.
GTCAAAGGAGTGCCTGTCTATCATAACACAAAAAATGCAGAAAAAAAGCCCTCACGGGCCTATTTAACAGAACTGTCTATTCATTGTAACAAACTCGATTACTTGAAATAGTTTGTTAGGTCTCTGTCACAAAACTGACACAATCTTCTCGTTACTTACTCTCAAAAATACGAGTAATATCTGCTAGTTCTTGAATCCTGTGATTCTCTTCATAAGACGACTCTAAAAAGTTGATACTTTGAATCCCGCTATTCTGGGCAAATTCCACATCCAAAGTCCGATCCCCTATATAATAGGTCTTCTCATGATCCAACTGATACTTGTCTATCAGATAGGTAGCCGCTTCTGGACTTGGCTTCCGCGCAAAGCCACTCTGACTGGTTAGAATCTCTGTAAAATAGGATTCCAACCCCAAGTCTCTTAGAATGGCAAAAGCATTATCCCCCTTATGAGTATAGACAAACTGCTGAATCCCTGTTTCTTTTGCCCAAGCTAACACTTCACGCGCACCTGGCATCAAGGCTACCTGAGCATTCTTTTCAGCCAAACTCTGGGCACGCACCTGATTGAGCACTTCCACATCCAGTTTTCTCTTTTCTGCCACCTGCACAAGCAAATTCTGCACCGAATACTTGAGGATAAACTCTCTCACTTTCTCCTTATCATAAGGAATAGAAAACTGAGCAAAAGTCTCCTCAATCCCAGATAAAATCGCTTCATAAGAGTCCAATAAAGTCCCGTCTAAATCCCAAATAAAAGCTGTTTTTTGCATTTCCTATCCTTTCAAGCTCATATAACGCTGGTAACGGTAGCGTAGAAATAACCAACGAAAACCATTATCCAAAAGAGTTCCTGCCCAAATACCAGGCAAACCCCAACCAAGAACAATTCCCATCAGATAAGCTGTCCCAATACGGATACACCACATTCCTATACTTGTTGCATAAAAAGGAAGCCGAGCATTCCCCAACCCCTGCCAAACAGCCGTATAGATAACTGTCCCTGTCGCCATGGGAGTACCAAGTAGTGAAAACAGTGTCACTAGCACACTAGCCTCCACCGCCAGAGTATCAATCGTATAGAGATGAGTCAGTGGTATTCCTAAGGCATAGATACTGAAGGTCAGGGGCAACATGAGAAACAGAGAAAGCCAAAAGGTTTGCTTGCTCAAACTAGCGACTCTTTCCCAGTTATTCTCTCCAACTGCTCGGGCCACCAACATAACCGTTGCCGTAGCAACTCCAAAGGCAGGCATATAGTTAAACTGGGTCAAAACCTCCCCTATTGCATTTCCAGCCACTGCCTCCGTCCCAAAAGACACAACCAAAGCAATGATAACGACATCTCCAGCCCTCATCATAAGCCGCTCTCCAGCTGCTGGTATTGCCAAAGTCAGTAAATCTTTATCCAGTCCAAAAGTCGGTTTCGTATAAGGCAGTTTTAATTGTGACCACAGAATCACAAGACCAACCAAACGAGACAGAATAGTCCCCCAAGCAACACCCGCTATCCCCATATTCAGTACAAAAATAGCTAGACTGGAAAAGAGAATATTCAAGGCATTGGATAAGAGACTCACATAGAGGGGCAAACGCGGATTATGCGTTGCACGAATCAAAGCACCCAGACTCGTCATCAATCCCAAAAGAACAATCGATCCGCCTACCAAGGATAGATAGAGTCCGCCACTCTCAGCTACATCTCTCTCCGTTCCCAAGAGTCCAATCATCTCTTGCCCAGCGAAGATAGACAAAGCTCCTAAAATGAAACTTAATAGTAAAGTAATTTTTAACGCCTCAGTCACATGATAGGCTAGCTTAGACTGATCCTTCTGCCCAATACTTTTTGAAATAACACTAGAAATAGCTGCCCCAAGAGCAATGAAAATTGCCTGATAAATGGTGATGATATTACCAGCGACTGATACACCTGAAATAGCTATCAATCCTAAATGAGCAACCAAATAACTGTCCACCATTTCCATGAGCATCTGCAAAAAGTTTTCACCCATAGCTGGCAATGCAATATTAAGAATCTCTTTATTTTTCTTAAACAATCTCTCCTCCTGATGAAAAGAAACTCAGTTGGTTTCCCAACCGAGTTTACTTCCTCTGTCTTAAAGTTCTAGATAAGCCTCAACCGCTGCTTGCATATCAGCAGCTGCCACGGTTGTCTTGTGACGAACTGGAGCTGTTTCAAGCCCATCAACTGCTGGTGGTACTGCAACACCTGAGATTTCATGTAATTGAGCCAAGGCTTCAAAATCTGTCAGACCTGATTTCCCTGTTACAGCTTCAACTGCAACCACTGGGAACTTATATGGACTAGCTGTTGAAGCAATCACTGTCTTAGTCGCATCGCCGGTAGCCGCTTGGTATTTTCTATAAACAGCTGAGGCAACCGCCGTATGTGGATCCTCGATATAGGCATCTGTATCATAAACACGTTTAATTTCTGCCGCAGTTTCTTCCTCAGTCGCATATTCAGCTTCAAAGAGTTCCAGAATCTCAGCATCAAAGTCTGTCAATTCATATTGTCCTTGTGTACTCAAGGCATTCATGAGTTCAGCTGTCTTAACCGCATCGTTCCTCAAAAGATGGAAAATCAAACGCTCCAAGTTTGAAGATACCAAGATATCCATAGATGGACTAGTCGTTACCTTAAACTCACGTTTCTTGTCGTAAACACGTGTCTTAAAGAAGTCTGTCAAAACATTGTTGTCATTTGAAGCACAGATTAATTTGCCAACTGGCAGACCAATTTGTTTAGCATAAAAGGCAGCCAAGATATTTCCAAAGTTTCCTGTTGGTACTGTGAAGTTGACCTTATCACCAGCCACAATTTCACCAGCCTTAACCAACTGACCGTAAGCATAAACATAATAAACAATCTGTGGTACCAAACGACCAATGTTCATAGAGTTAGCTGATGAAAATTGCAACTTGTTGGCAGCTAATTTTTCACGGAGAGCCACATCATTAAACATATGTTTCACATTGGTTTGCGCATCGTCAAAGTTACCGTCAATGGCGATAACATGAGTATTGTCGCCAGTCTGAGTGGTCATTTGCAACTCTTGTACCTTGCTGACACCATCCTTTGGATAAAAGACGATAATCTCAGTTCCAGGCACATCCGCAAACCCTGCCATAGCAGCTTTCCCAGTATCACCAGATGTGGCTGTCAAAATGACAATCTTGTTCTCCAAGCCATGTTTCTTAGCAGCAGTCGTCATAAAGTATGGCAAGATAGACAAGGCCATATCCTTGAAGGCAATCGTTGAACCATGGAAGAGTTCCAAGTTGTATTGGCCGTCTAATTTCACTAATGGTGCGATAGCTGGAGTATCAAACTTGCTATCGTAGGCATTGTTGATACAGTAGTCCAACTCCTCGGCTGTAAAATCATCTAAAAAAGCTGACAAAACTAACTTAGCAACTTCCTGATAAGAAGCATCTTTCAATTTGTCAAAGTCCAAATCTACCTTTGGATAAGTGACGGGTGTAAACAAACCACCGTCCGTTGCCAAACCTTGCAAAATTGCTTGACTGGCAGTTACTGTATTATTGGCATCACGCGTTGATTGATAAACTAATGTCATTACTCTCTATCCTTTATCTATAGTCTCTTCCATTATATCATGATTTTTCAGAAAATTCTCCCTTTATAAGAAAAATTATAATCCCAATTCTTCTTTCAAAGGCTCTAAATAAATCATTTCTTGTTTATTTCTCATCTTCAGTCCTTCCTCAGCTAGCAAGAGTAAGTCTTTTGAAAACTCTATAATCGCAGTTTTCTCCTCATCTGTAAGCTTCTTCTTAGAAAATTGTCGTCTTAAAAACTTATAATTTCGCCCAAATTCTTTAAAGAAAGGTACTATTTCTAAGTAAGATTCAAGTTTGTCTAAATTAACCAACAATCCTAAGTGAAAGGCTGCTGAAGTAAATGTCCTATCAAGTGGCTGTGTACACACACTACGAAACTCGACCGTTCCTCGAGTCGTTAAGTCTTGGTACTGATAACTACGATGGGTTTCAAAATCCTTCTCTTGGGGGTAAATAATAACCTCATCCCCATTCAGAGCAAAAGCCTGGATTTCAGGTGTAGATAAATAGTCCCCAGCCTGAATAGGATAAAAATAATAGGTCTGCTCATCACGTTCCGCAGTAAAAATTGCAGAATGATCTAGATAGTCAAAAAAATCAGCTTCATCATTAAAGAGTCTAGCATTAACCCCAACATTCTCTGTATAGATACCATGCATGGATTCTTCCCAGAAAATATCCCTTGAAATTTTCGTATCCCAATCCGCACCCGAAAATTCAGAGTTCGAAAATAAATAAGCCTTAGCCACTTCAATTTGAGTAAAAGCATTAATCACCCGTAAGTAGTTGGATTTTGAAACATCCAACTGAACCTGACTCCCACAGATAAAAGCACCATATTCAGGGAATTGATGTAAGTCTGATTTAATCACATTTCTACTCAAATTCAAATAGTCCATCAACATCTGATAGCGTGGGTAAGCAACTGGACAATTCTCATTTTTATCCCAGTTGGGATGAATACCACAGCCAACAATAGCATGATTTGATTCAGCTAACTTCTTCTGGATTGCTTCCATATAAATACTAAAACGTTCTTCAACCTCTTGTATCGTTTCAGCCTTACCAAATGCAAACTCAATTGTAGTATAGGAAACTTCAAATAAAATAGCATCCTGACTTACTGGATCCACTAACTGAATAGGATTTCCAAAATGATCAACCTTTTCTACAGTTAAATGCAAATCAGAAACTAAATATCGGAATAAGTGCTTGATAACTTCAACATCTGTAGCATCCCCTTCTAAATTTGTAACAGGATATTCCAGCTCAATCCCGACAAACAATTCAGGATTTTCTTTAATATTTTTCAAATACCGATGTTTTAATAAATCGATAGAACGAGACATACTTCCCTACACTTTCATAATCTAGATAAAATTTGAATAACTACTATTATACCAAAAATTATATAAAAAAGGAACGAAGATTTACAACGTTCCTTAACTCTATACTATACCGGCGGCCGGGGTCGAACCGGCACGTCCTTGCGGACACTGGATTTTGAGTCCAGCGCGTCTGCCAATTCCGCCACGCCGGCAAATAGTAACTGGGGTAGCTGGATTCGAACCAACGCATGAGGGAGTCAAAGTCCCTTGCCTTACCGCTTGGCTATACCCCAATAATATAAAATAGGCGAGTGATGGGGATCGAACCCACGCATGCCAGAGCCACAATCTGGTGTGTTAACCACTTCACCACACCCGCCATAATCATATTAACACGGGCAGTAGGAATTGAACCCACACTGAAGGTTTTGGAGACCTTAGTTCTACCTTTAAACTATGCCCGTAACTAAAATAATGGAAGGGGAGGGATTCGAACCCCCGAACCCGAAGGAGCGGATTTACAGTCCGCCGCGTTTAGCCTCTTCGCTATCTCTCCTACAATCAACATGGACTATTATATCATGAAAATTTCAAAAAAACAAGACTTATTTTGCTAAATTATAATTTTCAATCAAAATTTCCACAGCTTTTTCCAATTTTTTATAAAAACTATCGACATTCCCATTCTTTATGATGGCAAATTGTCCGTCTAATTCGGCAATTTCTCCGATAACTTTTTTACCGATTGTCAATGTATAACCTTCAAAACTGTCTTTACCAACATTAACTTTGGCATCTGCTACTTGAATTTCAATTTTTTTATCTTTCTTGCTCATTTCATACCTCTCTTCACTTTTTCTATTTTACAAGAAAATCCTAAAACTAGCAAGAAAAAACTCTATATCATTCCAAGTCTGATATAGAGTTTTTCTGCTTTATTTAATGTGTTTTTCTAGTTCTTTTTGGTACTTACCGTTTGATTCCAATTTTTCTTTTTGCCATTTTTTCAGTGCTTCTTCATATTCTTTTGTAGTAACGATATCTTTTTGCAATTTCATTCCTTTAAAGATATATGGGTCACCCTTAATACCAACTTGTGAGTATGGTTTTGAGAATGGCACTACATTACTTACAACCGGAGAACCACCAGATGAGGCTGTTGGCATCAATAATGAACTATCTGTCAACCAAGCTTGAGCCTTGGCATATTTTTCATAGCGTTCTTCAAGATTTGTAGTTTCTGAATCTGCATCATCCAATAATTTCTTATATTGGTCCAAACCAAGTTTCGCTACAACATCCTTATCTTTTCCTTTAGTGATACCAAGGTGTTTCATAGCAGAACCTGATTTAGGATCCATGATATTCAAGTAAGATGCTGGGTCCTGATAACTTGGAGCCCATCCTGTACTGTTCAAATCATAGTCTTTTTGAGAAGGAACACGCGCTTGAGAAGTGATTGTTTCCTTTTCATTATCTGTCATTTGAAGAACATCAATGACAACATTTTCAGCACCAAGAGTTGATTCGATAGACTGTTTGAAAGAGTTACTTTGTTGAACGGCGATGGTATCTGTTTGTTCAACTGGGACATCAAGGTGAATTGGGAAGGTTACTCCTTTAGATTCCAAGTCTTTCTTAGCTTTTTCGAACGCAGCTTTAGCCTTGTCAGGGTTGTAGATAGAATCCTTACCGTCAACTAGCTCAACACCTTTCCACTGGTCACCATAGTTCACCAACTCTGCTTGGGCGATTTGTCCAAAGTTCTTACCACCTGCTTGTACAAAGTTGTCAGGAACGAGACTATTACGAATGATCTTATCCGCACCATCTTCACCATTTAGCTGGGCAGCATAAGAATGGCGGTTGAAGGCAAAGTTAATAGCCTGACGGAAGTCCTTATTAAGCATAGCTTCTTTAGTAGAAGTCTTTTGCTCTTCACTCGTTTTCGCAGTTTTATTGTATGACTGACGATTCACGTTAAAGGTGAAGTAATAACTACTTGAGTCCTGTGGGCTATAAGTAATTTTATCTCCGTATTGTTCCAAAGTTGAAGCAAAGTTTGAGCTACTTGGGAAGAGACGAGCTGTCGTATAGGCACCTGAAGAGAAGCTACGAATCAAAGATTCCTGATCAGAACCATCGTAGTAGGTCAATTTAATCTTCTCAATTTTTACCTTTTCTTTATCCCAGTAGTTTGGATTTTTCTCATATTCGATCAACGATTTAGAAGTCAAGGTCTTCAAGATATAAGGACCATTGTAGAGAATCCCTGCTGGAGTAACCGCTCCATAATCTTTACCTGATGCCTTCAAAAACTCTTCATTTACAGGCAACATAGTTGCTGTTGTGACTTTAGAGTTCCAGAAGCTTTCTGGTTTGTTTAGGGTATATTCGACTGTGTAATCATCCAAGGCCTTGACACCAACTGTAGAGAAATCGTTGGTTTCACCAGTCATGTAGGCATCCAAGCCCTTGATTGAATTTTGGATGAGAGAGACACCGTCTGACTTACCGTCAGCTACGTGTTTCAATCCTGTCACAAAGTCATGGGCTGTTACTTCTGCATATTCTTCACCTTCAGAAGTGTACCATTTAACTCCTTTACGAAGTTTATAGGTATAAGTCAAACCATCTTTTGACACAGACCAATCTTCAGCCAAGGAAGGAATAACATTTCCATATTGGTCGTTTTCCATCAAACCATCAACCACGTTCCCGATGACATCTGTTGTAGATGTACGAGTCGCTATACTATAGTCCAGAGATGCTGGATCTACTGCATAGACATATGAAAATGTTGTCGGTGCATCTGCTTCTTTATCAGCTTTTCCACAAGCTACTAAAAGAGCTGTTGTGCCCAGGACCACTCCTGCTGTTAAGAGCCACTTTTTCGATTTCATAAAAAATCTCCTTTTGTTTATTTTAATCTACTTTTACAATCCAACCTTCTGGCGCTTCAATATCACCAAACTGAATACCTGTCAATTCATCATAGAGTTTACGAGTCACAGGACCAACTTCTGTTTCACTATAGAATACATGGAAATCATCACCGTGCTGAATTCCACCAATTGGTGAAATAACTGCTGCCGTACCACAGGCACCTGCCTCTACAAAACGATCCAGGTTATCAATTGGGACATCACCCTCAATAGGAGTCAAGCCCAAGCGGTGTTCTGCCAAATAAAGTAAAGAATACTTAGTAATAGATGGCAAGATAGATGGACTCAATGGTGTTACAAATTCATTATCAGCTGTAATTCCAAAGAAATTAGCTGAACCGACTTCTTCAATCTTTGTATGAGTTGATGGGTCTAGGTAGATAACATCTGAGAAATGGCGTGTTTTAGCCAATTTCCCTGGCAAGAGACTGGCAGCATAGTTCCCACCAACCTTAGCCGCACCTGTACCATTTGGAGCGGCACGGTCGTATTCATCCTGAATCAAGAAGTTAGTTGGGACCAAACCACCCTTAAAGTAATTACCAACTGGCATAGCAAAGATGGTGAAAATGTATTCCTCTGCTGGTTTTACCCCGATAATATCTCCAACACCAATCAAAAGGGGACGAAGATAAAGGGTTCCACCTGTTCCATATGGTGGTACGTATTCTTCATTCGCGCGGACAACTGCCTTACAAGCTTCTACAAACATATCTGTCGAAACTTGTGGCATCAAGAGACGATCACAAGTACGTTGCAGGCGTTTGGCATTTTCGTCAGGACGGAAAAGTTGAACACTACCATCCTTAGTACGATAAGCTTTCAAACCTTCAAATGCTTGTTGGCCATAGTGAAGACTTGGAGAAGACTCTGAAATATGCAAAGTTGCATCCTCTGTAAGTTCTCCTTGATTCCATTGTCCATTTTTAAAATGAGCAATATAGCGATAAGGTAATTTCATATAGGAAAAGCCGAGATTTTCCCAATCAATCGTTACTGTCATATTCCACTCCTTATTCTAAAAACCTATTTCTTTTATTCTACACTATTTTTCTAAAATAGCAAGCATATTTTGTAATTTTCAGAAAATTTCTTCAATAAAAAGAACCAGCTCTTAGAACTGATTCTTCATTTCACTTATTTGACTTCTGTAAATACTTCTTTAAGATAAGCGTCAAAAACTTCTTCATCTGAAATAGTATCAGAAATGAAGCTTCCGTTGCTAGTGCGTTCTGACAAGTTCAAGTCTTGCAATCGGCTTTCATAGATTGTTCCTTTGTTTGATTGAACAAGCAGAGTTTGGTCGTTCTCTTCCACATCTGTGCTGAAGAGATCACCAATAAAGCCTTGTTCTGCAACTGCTCCTGCCAAGAAGACACGATGCGGTTTGTTTTTCAACTCACGCAAGACTTGTAAGCCACGTTTGGCACGGCTGGTTGCCGAAATTTCGTCAATAGAAACACGTTTCAAACTTCCACGTTGGGTCAAGAGATAGAATGATGAGGTGTTACAGATAAAGGCGGATTGGAGGACATCATCTGCTTTCAGGTTCATAGCTTTGACACCTGCAGCCTTAGCACCGACAACTGGTACCTCTTCGATATTGAAACGCAGGGCATAACCGTTTTGACTAATCAAGAGAACATCGTCTAGTTTAATCGGAGTCACTGCCACAATCTGGTCTGTCTCGTCTTTGAGCTTAGCATACTTGGCAGACTTAGATTTATAGGTCCGCCATGGAGTGAACTCTTTTCGCTCGACACGCTTGATTTGACCAAGACGAGTCGCAGCAAAGTAGGTTGTCGCATCATCAAACTGATCCACGACTTCCACATAAAGGATTTCTTCGTTCGTTTCAAAGTTTGTGATGGTTTGGCTTAGATGCTCTCCGATGTCCTTCCAGCGAATATCTGCTAATTCATGGATTGGTCGATAGATGACATTTCCAAGACTTGTGAACATCAAAAGGTGCTGGGTGGTCTTAGCAGCTTGTACAAAGATCAAACGATCATCATCACGTTTGCCAATTTCTTCCAGAGTGGAAGCTGCAAAGGAACGTGGACTAGTACGCTTGATGTAACCGGCCTTGGTCACGCTGACGTAGGTATCTTCCTCAGCAATCAGACTAGCTGTATCAATCTCGATTACTTTTGCAGTGTCTTCTAAAGAACTCAAACGCGGAGTCGCAAATTTCTTCTTAACCTCACGAAGTTCTTTCTTCATGAGATTGTACATCGTCCGTTCATCACCAATAATAGCAGCAAGCATGGCAATCTTTTCACGAAGTTCTGCTTCTTCTTCCTGTAAGACAACCACATCGGTATTGGTCAAACGGTAAAGTTGCAAGGTAACAATGGCCTCAGCCTGCTCTTCTGTAAAATCATAGCTGACCTTGAGGTTTTCCTTGGCATCAGCTTTATTCTCAGAAGCACGGATAAGGGCAATGACTTCGTCCAAAATCGAAATTACACGAATCAAACCTTCGACGATATGGAGACGTTTCTCAGTCTTTTCCTTGTCAAAGCGTGAACGCGCCAAAATTACTTCACGACGGTGGGCAATATAGCTAGACAATATAGGCACAATTCCAACCTGACGAGGGGTGAAATTGTCAATCGCTACCATGTTGAAGTTGTAGTTGATTTGCAAGTCAGTGTACTTGAAAAGATAGTTGAGAACGAGCTCTGTATTAGCGTCTTTCTTAAGTTCAATAGCGATACGAAGACCGTCACGGTCAGACTCATCGCGAACCTCAGCAATACCTGCTACCTTATTATTGACACGAACATCATCAATCTTCTTGACTAGATTGGCCTTGTTGATTTCATAAGGAATCTCAGTGACAACGATTTGTTCCTTACCACCTTTTAGCTTTTCAATCTCAGTCTTGGAACGAACAACCACGCGCCCTTTCCCAGTTTCATAGGCCTTCTTGATTTCATCACGACCCTGGATAATCCCTCCAGTCGGGAAGTCTGGTCCAGGTAAGAATTCCATGAGTTTGTCCACCTTGGCAGTTGGATGATCAATCATGTAAACCGCCGCATCAATGACCTCAGCCAAATTATGAGGTGGAATATCTGTGGCATAACCAGCCGAAATACCAGTCGAACCATTAACCAAAAGGTTTGGAAAGGCTGCTGGCAAGACTGTCGGCTCTTTCTCGGTATCGTCAAAGTTCCAAGCAAAAGGAACGGTCTTTTTCTCGATATCCTGAAGAAGATAACCCGCAATCTCAGACAAACGCGCCTCAGTATAACGCATAGCCGCAGGCGGATCTCCGTCCATAGAACCGTTATTACCGTGCATTTCGACTAGAATCTCACGGTTCTTCCAGTCCTGAGACATACGGACCATGGCATCATAGATAGAACTGTCACCGTGTGGGTGGAAATTCCCCATGATATTACCGACAGACTTAGCCGACTTACGATAGCTCTTGTCAAAGGTATTGCCATCTTTATTCATAGAATAAAGGATACGACGCTGAACCGGCTTCAAGCCATCACGAATGTCTGGCAAAGCCCGGTCTTGAATAATATACTTAGAGTAGCGACCAAAGCGCTCTCCCATGATGTCCTCAAGGGACATGTTCTGAATGTTAGACATAATAATTCTCTTTTTAGTGTTTTATTGTAAAGTAAATCTATATTTTTAAATTTAACTGTTTCTTTGTAGGTAGTGAGAAAAGAAGAGCAATCCTACTAATCCTAGAATGAACAAAAGATTAATTTTAATAACAAATAAGCTAAGTAGGGTATTAATTAGGCCGTGAAAAATGGCGCAAAAAAGGACCGACTTAGTCTTTTTGAAAAGAGCTGCTAGAAGAATACTGAGATAAATTGCAAATAGACTGAATAATATAAAAGGCATCCCACTTTGGGAACTTCCAATCACAAACCATAAAGGTACATGCCATATTGCCCAAATACAACCTGTTATCAAACCGGAAATCCAAAAGGAGAATCTAGTTTCCAAAATTGGTTGCAAGATGCCTCGCCATCCCAATTCTTCTTCGCCACCATAAACACAGACTGCACTCAAAAAAACAACAAACAAATTTCCTAGTGGAAAAGCCGTATTAAGCTCCGTAGATGAGAAAGCAATGACACCTGTCTGCACGAAAATTAGTAAAAGAAATAACAAAATATGTTTCTTTGAGTCCCCTAAGATAAAAGAGACTATGCTTTTAATGGATTTTTGAGGAAAACAAGAAATGGCTGCAATGGTTGGACCGAAACCTCCTAGTAAATGGAGAAAAACTCCTAGTGGACTTGTTAGACTTAAGAGGCTCATTTGCGTCAGAAAAGCGAGTAATCCCCAACCAAATCCCCAAGAAATGAGAAAACTAATCAGTAAAAATTTTGTTATCTTATTATTTTGTAAATGTTTCATTTGTTTCGAGTCTCTCCTCAGCATACTCAACCATCCTCTCCGCAACTTCCTTATCGTAGTCAAATCCCATTTTTTGAGCAAGGGACTGAGCCTCTCTGTGGAAAAATTTCATTGTAGCGTACAAAGATTGGGTGAGTTTTTCTATACTTGAAAAATCAAGCAAATCTGAGAATTCCTTTTCTTTCTCAGTTGGTAAATAATTAAAGAGATATTTATAACTCTTGCCGACGTCTACTGTTTCCTTATCACTTGCTACCTGCCAAGCTAAGACTTTTAACAACTCTTGCTGACAAATACCGTAGAGATGGTCGGTCGCATATATGATTTGCTTGCGACAGATTCCTTTGACTACGTAGGCTGACACCCACCAAAATTCATTACAGGAATTTTTAAAATCTGTCTCAGTAGTTAGATGTATCCAGAAACGCTTTGGACTGGGAGAATATGACTCAAACAAGCCCTTCTCGTCTTCTAAAACAGTAAATCCAGCTTCACTATCCACCCACTCTTGAATATGTTCTTTAGGGCAAAGAGTCAAATCGATACGATTTCCATCTTCAAAAAGCATGAGATAAAGACAACGATTACCAAGACTGACTTCTTGCTCAATAATGCGTTTCCCAAACTGATTCAACCAAGAAAGGTCACTCGTCAGATTATCAAAATCATCCACAATATAGACCACATCATAGTCTTGAAATTCATCTTTTGGAGCTTTGGGACAAGCTCGCGAACCAGACATGGCGACAGCTTTGACTTGTAAAATTTTAGCAGTCTGTAAAATCAGATCTAGCATTTCTGTTTCAGCTCTCATGTTGATACCCATTCATTAAAAAGTGACTTAAAACACTGTCGCTTCTTCCAGCGTAAACTTGACATTATCCTCAATCCACTTACGGCGTGGTTCGACCTTGTCACCCATGAGGACATTGACGCGGCGTTCTGCGCGTGCTAGGTCTTCGATAGTGACACGGATAAGGGTACGCGTTTCTGGGTTCATAGTTGTTTCCCAGAGCTGGTCCGCATTCATCTCACCAAGACCTTTATAACGTTGGAGTGTAGCACCTTTACCAAACTGTTTGCGGAGTTCTTCTAGTTCTCCGTCCGTCCAAGCATAGGCTACTTCTTCTTTCTTACCCTTACCTTTGGACATCTTGTAAAGAGGCGGAAGGGCGATATAGACATGACCTGCCTCAACTAGCGGACGCATGTAGCGGTAGAAAAATGTCAAGAGTAAAGTCTGAATGTGGGCACCGTCTGTATCCGCATCGGTCATGATAATGATCTTGTCATAGTTGGCATCTTCAAGGGAGAAGTCTGCTCCGACACCCGCACCAATGGTATAAATCATGGTGTTGATTTCCTCATTTTTAAGGATATCCGCCATCTTGGCCTTGGCTGTGTTGATAACCTTACCACGAAGAGGCAAGATAGCTTGGAACTTGCGGTCACGACCTTGCTTGGCAGAACCACCGGCAGAATCCCCCTCGACTAGATAGAGTTCATTCTTAGCTGGATTCTTGGACTGGGCAGGTGTTAATTTCCCTGACAACAGGCCCTTGTCTTTTTTATTTTTCTTACCATTTCGGCTCTCATCACGCGCCTTACGTGCCGCTTCACGAGCGTCACGGGCCTTGATAGCCTTGCGAATGAGATTAGAAGCCAATTCCCCATTTTCCATAAGGAAGAAGGTCAACTTATCCGCCACAATGCCATCCACAACGGGACGAGCAAGTGGACTTCCTAGTTTGTCCTTGGTCTGACCTTCAAACTGGAGGTGTTCTTCTGGAACCAAGATAGAAAGAACGGCCGCTAGTCCCTCACGATAGTCTGACCCTTCAAGGTTTTTATCTTTTTCCTTGAGAAGACCTGTCTTACGCGCATAGTCATTCATGACCTTAGTGATAGCAGACTTGAGTCCTGTCTCATGCGTTCCACCGTCTTTAGTACGAACGTTATTAACAAAGGATAGAATGTTATCTGAAAATCCATCATTGTACTGGAGAGCCACTTCCACTTGGAAACCATTATCTTCTCCTTCAAAGTAAAGAACTGGCGTTAAGGTCTCCTTGTCTTCGTTAAGATAAGAAACAAAGTCCTGCACCCCATTTTCATAGTGAAACTCGATCGCTTCATCTGTTCGCTCGTCCGTCAAAGACAAGGTCACATTTTTCAAGAGAAAGGCTGATTCATTAAGACGCTCTGAGATGGTATTGTACTTGAAATCTGTCGTAGAGAAGATCGTCGCATCAGGCATAAAAGTAACCTTGGTACCTGTTTTAGACTTGGGTGCTGTACCGATTTTCTTCAGAGTCGTGACAGGTTTTCCACCATTTTCAAAACGTTGCTTGTAGATTGCACCATCGCGAGTGATTTCAACTTCTAGCCAACTTGAAAGAGCGTTAACAACGGAAGAACCCACCCCGTGGAGACCACCAGATGTCTTGTAGCCACCCTGACCGAATTTCCCTCCGGCGTGAAGAATGGTAAAGATAACCTCAACTGTTGGGATTCCCATAGCGTGCATTCCAGTCGGCATCCCACGTCCGTGGTCTTGAACTGTTAAACTGCCATCTTTATTGATTGTCACATCAATACGGTCACCAAATCCAGACAAGGCCTCATCGACTGCATTGTCGACGATTTCCCAGACGAGGTGGTGGAGACCTGCCCCATCAGTCGATCCGATATACATCCCTGGACGTTTACGGACCGCATCCAACCCTTCTAGCACCTGAATGGCATCATCATTATAATTGTTAATATTGATTTCCTTTTTTGACACAAGGAACCTCCTATTCGTTCATCTTTACTATTCTACAGGTTTTCTAAGGATTTTGCAAAATTTTTCTTTCTCCGCTGTGACAATTTCAGAAGAGATTCTCTGCCTTTCTTCTCCATTTCATGATATAATAGGAGTATGATTACAATAGTTTTATTAATCCTAGCCTATCTGCTGGGTTCGATTCCGTCTGGTCTATGGATTGGACAAGTATTCTTTCAAATCAATCTGCGCGAGCATGGTTCTGGTAACACTGGAACGACCAATACTTTCCGCATTTTAGGCAAGAAAGCTGGTATGGCAACCTTTGTGATTGACTTTTTCAAAGGAACTCTAGCAACGCTTCTTCCAATTATTTTTCATTTACAAGGCGTTTCGCCTCTCATCTTTGGACTTTTAGCTGTAATCGGCCATACCTTCCCTATCTTTGCAGGATTTAAGGGTGGTAAGGCTGTCGCAACCAGTGCTGGTGTGATTTTCGGATTTGCGCCTATCTTCTGCCTCTACCTTGCGGTTGTTTTCTTTGGAACCCTCTATCTTGGTAGTATGATTTCACTATCTAGTGTCACAGCATCTATCGCGGCTGTCATCGGAGTTCTACTCTTTCCACTTTTTGGTTTTATCCTGAGCAACTATGACCCTCTCTTCATCGCTATTATCCTAGCACTTGCTAGCTTGATTATCATTCGGCATAAGGATAATATCACACGTATCAAAAATAAAATTGAAAATCTTGTCCCTTGGGGACTGAACTTAACCCATCAAAATCCTAAAAAATAAAACGCCAGTTTGAACAGAACTGACGTTTTTTTGTATGCTTATTTTGATTTGATATAGTTGATACCATCTGCTTTTGGTGCGACTGCTTTTCCAAAGAAGGCTGCCAAGACAAGAATTGTCAAAACATAAGGTGCGATTTGAAGATAAACTGTTGGCACTCCTTGTAGGAATGGTAATTGAGAACCGATAACAGCCAAACTTTGTGAAAGCCCAAAGAAGAGACTAGATAGCATGGCTCCGATTGGATTCCATTTTCCGAAGATCATCGCAGCAAGAGCGATAAATCCAGGTCCAACAATAGTTGTCACTGAGAAGTTAACTGAGATGGATTGAGCATAAATCGCTCCGCCAATTCCACCTAGGAAACCTGAAATAATAACCCCTAAATATCTCATCTTGTAGACATTGATTCCCAAAGTGTCCGCTGCTTGTGGGTGTTCACCGACAGAGCGGAGGCGAAGACCAAATCGAGTCTTGAAGAGGATAAACCAAGCAAAGAATGAGAAGGCAATCGCGATATAACCTAGCAGACTCGTTGACTTGAAGAAGATATCACCAATCACTGGGATATTTGCTAAGACTGGGAAGTCAAAGCGTCCAAAAGTCTGACTTAAGTTATCTGTTTGTCCTTTATTATAAAGAACTTTCACTAAGAAAACAGCCAAGGCAGGCGCCATCAAGTTCAATACTGTACCGCTGACAACATGGTCTGCACGGAAATGAACCGTCGCAGCTGCGTGGATGATAGAGAAGAGACCACCAACTAATCCTGCCACAAGCAAGGATAACCAAGGAGTTGCTGCGCCAAATTGTTCTGCAAATTCAAGGTTAAAGACGACTCCAGAGAAGGCTCCCATAACCATAATTCCTTCAAGGCCGACGTTTACCACACCACCACGTTCAGAGAAAACACCACCAATACTTGTAAAGATGAGGGGTGCTGAATAAATCAGCATAGAAGACACCAAGAGGGTGAGCAAGGTTGTAATAGACATCTTTACTTACCTCCTTTAACTTGTTTTTTAGGCTTGACAAAGCGTTCGATAAGGTAATGAACACTGACAAAGAAGATAATAGACGCTGTTACAATGCTGACAAGCTCAGACGGTACCTGCGCCGCATTCATACCAGGAGCTCCAACTTGGAGAACACCAAATAGGAAGGCTGCAAAGAGAATACCAATTGGTGAGTTTGCTGCAAGCAGACTAACCGCCATCCCGTTAAATCCGACAGCTAATGACGACCCCTGAACATAAACGTTCTGGAAGGTTCCAAGTCCTTCAACAGCTCCACCAAGACCTGCCAAAGCACCTGAAATAATCATTGAGAGGATAATCGTTCGTTTTGCAGAAATACCAGCGTATTCTGAAGCATGTGGATTAAGACCAACAGCACGGATTTCAAAACCAAGAGTTGTTTTCTTGAGCATGAACCAAATAACTGCAACGGCAATGATGGCAAAGAAAATACCAATATTCATCCGCGAATTACCAGTCAACTCAGACAACCAAGGTGTCTGATAGGTTGCATTAGCCCCAACACGAATGGTCGAATCTGTACTTTGCATAAAGTCTTTAGGGAAGGCATGGATAAAGGCATTTCCTACATACAATACAATGTAGTTCATCATGATGGTCACAATGACCTCTGACGTCCCTAGATAGGCTCTCAGAATACCCGGAATCGCGCCGACAATTCCACCAGCAATCAGGGCAATCACGATAGTTGCTAGAATCATCAAGGGACGTGGCATATCTGGATGCAACAGGGCAAACCAACCACTGAGAATCCAACCTGCTAAAGCCTGACCAGGAAGTCCGACGTTAAAGAAACCAGCACGACTGGCAACAGCAAAGCCAAGACCAATCAAGACCAAAGGCCCCATAGCACGGAAGATTTCTCCAATCCCAC
>NZ_CAJZDT010000028.1:0-17229 GCF_915066115.1 uncultured Streptococcus sp.
TGAGTATTATGTTACTGACTTCGTCAGTTCTATCTACAACCTCAAAGCAGTGCTTTGAGCAGCCTGCGGCTAGTTTCCTAGTTTGCTCTTTGATTTTCATTGAGTATAAGAAAAAATCAGTCCCCTAAAGGAGTAGATTATGAAGTTATTGTCTATCGCCATTCCTAGCTATAATGCCGCAGCCTATCTTCATTACTGCGTGGAGTCGCTAGTGATTGGTGGTGAGCAAGTTGAGATTTTGATTATCAATGATGGGTCTCAGGACCCGACTCAGGAAATCGCTGAGCGTTTAGCCAGCAAGTATCCTAACATCGTTAGAGCTATCTATCAGGAAAATAAGGGCCATGGGGGTGCCGTCAATTGCGGCTTAGCGGAGGCTTCTGGTCGTTATTTTAAAGTAGTTGATAGTGATGACTGGGTAGATCCTCGTGCCTATTTAAAAATTCTTGAAACCTTGCAGGAACTAGAGAGTGAGGGGCAGGAAGTTGATGCCTTTGTGACCAATTTTGTCTATGAAAAGGAAGGTCAGTCTCGTAAGAAGAGTATGAGTTATGAGTCAGTCTTGCCTGTCCAACAGATTTTTGGCTGGGATCAGGTCGGAAATTTCTCAAAAGGCCAGTATATCATGATGCACTCGCTGATTTACCGGACAGATTTGTTGCGAGCGAGCCAGTTCCAACTGCCTGAGCATACTTTTTATGTCGATAATCTCTTTGTCTTTACCCCCCTTCAGCAGGTCAAGACCATGTACTATCTGCCTGTCGATTTCTATCGTTATTTGATTGGGCGTGAGGACCAGTCTGTCAATGAGCAAGTGATGATTAAGCGCATTGACCAGCAACTCAAGGTAAATCGACTCTTGGTAGACCAGCTTGATTTATCTAAAGTAAGTCACCCAAAAATGCGAGAGTATCTGCTGAATCATATTGAAATCACGACGGTGATTTCTAGTGCCTTGCTCAATCGAGCAGGCACAGCAGAGCATCTGGCAAAAAAACGGGAGCTGTGGACCTATATTCAGCAGGAAAATCCAGAGGTCTTTCAGGCTATCCGTAAGACTATGTTGAGCCGTTTGACCAAACATTCAGTCTTGCCAGCTCGCAAACTTTCCAATGTCGTCTATCAAATCACCAAGTCTGTTTATGGATTCAATTAATATAAGTATTTTATAAGAGGGATTTAAGGAAAATTTTAACTTTTTCTTAATCCTTTTTAATTTTAGGAGATTATACTAGAGTCATCAAATAAAGAAAAACTCTAAGGAGAATCCTATGAAATTCAATCCAAATCAAAGATATACTCGTTGGTCTATCCGCCGTCTTAGCGTCGGTGTTGCCTCAGTTGTTGTAGCCAGTGGCTTTTTTGTCCTAGTTGGTCAGCCAAGCTCTGTACGTGCCGATGTGGTCAATCCGACCCCTGCCCAAGTCGTGCCAGATGCTACTTCGGTGAGTGAAAAGAGTGACTTACCAGTAGAACTTCTCAAAGAAGCAGTCGATACAGCTCTTCCTTCAGAACAGGTAGACTCAACACCTAAAGCAAGCTTGGATGCTACAAGCTCTCCAGAAAAAGTGAATGTAGCTGCTAAAGACCAAGTAGTAGCACCAAAAGAAGAAGTGCAAGCAAAACCAGAGTCTAAGAAAGAAACAGAAGATGCGGTTAAACCTGCGACAAATCCTGCTCCTGCAGTTACTGGACAAGACCGTGAAGCAAATGAAGCTCAACCAGCAACCACTCCAGCCGAAGTTCAAAAAGGTGTGGCTGACAATACCAAAGACACAGTAGACGTTCCAGCTGCATATTTGGACAAAGCCAACTTCCCTGGTCCATTTACAGCCGGTGTCAACCAAGTCATTCCATACGAACTCTTCGCTGGTGACGGTATGTTGACTCGCCTTATCTTGAAAGCTTCTGACAAGGCTCCATGGTCAGATAACGGTTCAGCTAAAAACCCAGCTCTCCCACCAGTAGAAAACTTGGGCAAAGGCCTCTACTTCTACGAAGTGGACTTGGCAGGCACTCAAGGCAAATCAGATAAAGAGCTTCTTGACCTCTTGAAACAAAATGGCACTCAAAGTTACAAGGCAACTATCAAAGTGTACGGTGCTAAAGATGGCAAGGCCGATTTGACAAATCTCGTAGCGACTAAGAATTTAGATGTCAATTTGAATGGTTTAACTACCCCAGCTGAAGTTCAAAAAGGTGTAGCCGATAATACTAAAGACACAGTTGATGTTCCAGCAACTTACTTGGACAAGGCCGATTTCCCAGGTCCATTTACAGCTGGCGTCAACCAAGTCATTCCATATGAATTCTTCGCCGGTGACGGTATGTTGACTCGTCTGATCTTGAAAGCATCTGACAAGGCCCCATGGTCAGATAATGGTTCAGCTAAAAATCCTGCTCTCCCACCAGTAGAAAACTTGGGCAAAGGACTCTATTTCTATGAAGTAGATTTGGCCGGTACTCAAGGTAAATCTGACAAAGACCTTCTTGACCTCTTGAAACAAAACGGCACTCAAAGCTATAAAGCTACTATTAAAGTGTATGGTGCGAAAGATGGCAAGGCAGATTTGAGCAATCTCGTAGCGACTAAAGATTTGACAGTAAACTTGAATGGATATCAGTCTCTTATTCCGATGCAATCAGGCTTCGTCCCATCTTCTAATGGTTCAGCTATGCCGGCTCCAATGATGAATAGTCATCAAGATGCGTCTAAGATGAACGCTCAAATGCCAAGTGTCAATCAAGATGAGATGAAACCTCAAATGCCAGCTACTAGCCAGGATAAGATGATGCCTAACAAAGAGCAGGATAAAACCATGGATGCTAGCCAGCCAATGGCAACATCAAGCATGAAACAAGACCAAGCTCCAGCAGCCTCAAGCAAAATGTCTGATGAAGGCAAAATGGCAGCTAATAACAAGGCGTCAAGTCCAATGATGGCTGATCAAATGAAAGAGCAAAAAGACATGCTTCCATATACTGGTGAAGCTCAAACATCAATGGCTACTATTGGATTCTTTGGACTCGCCTTGGCTGGACTGCTAGGTGGCCTCGGTTTGAAAGCTAAAAAAGAGGAAAATGACTAGTCTAACTGCAGACTTTCTATCTAGGATTTGAAAAATCCAGATATCGTTTAGAATGTTCGTAAAGTGATTAAAATAGTGTTATACTATTGTGGTATAGCACTGTTTTTTTCAAAGGAGAGACAGATGGGAAAGACAATTTTACTCGTTGACGACGAGGTAGAAATCACAGATATTCATCAACGCTATCTGGTTCAAGCAGGGTATCAGATTTTGGTGGCTCATGATGGAGTAGAGGCATTAGAAATCTTCAAGCGAAAACCAATTGATTTGATTATTACAGATATCATGATGCCTCGGATGGATGGTTATGATTTGATTAGCGAAGTCCAGTATCAATCTCCGGATCAGCCTTTTCTCTTTATCACGGCTAAGACTAGCGAGCAGGACAAGATTTATGGCCTGAGCTTAGGGGCAGATGACTTTATTGCCAAGCCCTTTAGCCCTCGTGAACTGGTTTTGCGTGTCCACAATATCTTGCGTCGCCTTCATCGTGGAGGTGAGACAGAAGTCGTCAGTCTCGGGGATTTACGAATGAATCACGGTAGTCATGAGGTCCAAGTCGGAGATGTGGGGCTTGATTTGACCGTCAAATCCTTCGAACTTCTATGGCTTTTAGCCAGCAACCCAGAGCGCGTTTTCTCTAAGACAGATCTCTATGAAAAGGTCTGGCAAGAAGATTATGTGGATGATACCAATACCTTGAATGTTCATATTCATGCTCTTCGACAGGAGTTGGCTAAACATGCTAGTGCAGAAACGCCCACCATCAAAACCGTCTGGGGCTTGGGCTACAAAATTGAGAAAGCACGAGGTAGTTAATGAAATTAAAAAGTTATATTTTAGTGGGGTATATCATTTCAACACTCCTAACAATTATCGTGGTTTTTTGGGCTATCCAGCGCATGTTAATTGAGCAAAGAGAAATTTATTTCCTGATTGGCATGACTTTAATCGCAAGTTTTGTCGGTGCTGGGATTAGTCTCTTTCTCCTATCGCCTGTCTTTACATCATTGGCTAAACTTAAGGAACATGCCAAGCGGGTAGCGGACAAGGACTTTCCTTCAAGTCTGGAGGTTCAAGGTCCTATGGAATTTCAGCAGTTAGGCCAAGCCTTCAATGAAATGTCCCATGATTTGCAGGCAACCTTCAATTCCTTGGAAGAAAGCGAACGAGAAAAGGGCTTAATGATTGCCCAGCTATCGCATGATATCAAGACTCCCATCACTTCGATTCAAGCGACGGTAGAAGGGATTTTGGATGGGGTTATCAAGGAAGGAGAACAGGACCATTATCTAGCAACCATTGGGCGTCAGACGGAAAGACTCAATAAACTGGTTGAGGAGTTGAATTTTTTGACCCTAAACACAGCTAGAAATCAGGCGGAGACGACTAGCAAAGACAGCATTTTTCTGGATCAGCTTTTGATTGAGTGCATGAGTGAATTTCAGTTCTTGATTGAGCAGGAGGAGCGAGATGTCCACTTGCAGGTGATTCCAGAGTCTGCCCGGATTGAAGGAGATTATGCCAAGCTTTCTCGCATCTTGGTGAATCTGATCAATAACGCATTTAAATACTCGGCTCCAGGGACCAAGCTGGAAGTGGTGGCTAAGCTGGAAAATAACCAGCTTTCAATCAGTGTGACCGATGAGGGACAGGGGATTGCCCCAGAGGATTTGGAGAATATTTTCAAACGCCTTTATCGTGTAGAGACTTCGCGTAACATGAAAACAGGTGGTCATGGCTTAGGTCTTGCGATTGCGCGTGAATTGGCCCATCAATTGGGTGGGGAAATCACAGTCAGTAGCCAGTACGGCATCGGAAGCACCTTTACCCTCCTTCTCAATCTCTCTGGCAATGAAAATAAAGCTTAAAACCCCTTTACAAATCTAGCCATTCATGGTAGAATGGATTTTGTGCGAAATATCAGCAGGAAAGCATGAAGCTCGTCAACAGGTGTCTTATGATAAGTAACCTTGGCTGTTTAGGCGAAGGGCATCTGCACGAATCAGGGCTTTCTAAGTGACTATTTCCACCGAAATATTATTTATATCAGGAGGACATTCACATGTCACGTTATACAGGACCATCTTGGAAACAAGCTCGTCGCCTTGGCCTTTCACTTACAGGTACAGGTAAAGAATTGGCACGTCGTAACTATGTACCAGGACAACACGGACCAAACAACCGTTCTAAATTGTCAGAATACGGTTTGCAATTGGCTGAAAAACAAAAACTTCGTTTCACTTACGGTGTAGGTGAAAAACAATTCCGTAACTTGTTCGTACAAGCTACAAAAATCAAAGGCGGAATCCTAGGTTTCAACTTCATGCTTCTTTTGGAACGTCGTTTGGATAACGTTGTTTACCGTCTTGGTCTTGCGACTACTCGTCGTCAAGCTCGTCAATTCGTAAACCACGGTCACATCCTTGTTGACGGAAAACGCGTTGATATCCCATCATACCGCGTAACTCCAGGTCAAGTGATCTCAGTTCGTGAAAAATCATTGAAAGTTCCAGCTATCCTTGAAGCAGTAGAAGCTACTCTTGGACGTCCAGCATTCGTATCATTCGACGCTGAAAAATTGGAAGGTTCATTGACTCGCTTGCCAGAACGCGACGAAATCAACCCAGAAATCAACGAAGCACTTGTCGTTGAATTCTACAACAAGATGTTGTAATATTTTATTGAATAAGATAGGCTTTGAAGCCTTGATATTAAGCACTTTGGGGCGCGTTCCCTTAGTGCTTTTTGATTTCTCTTAGTATCCAGCTATAATCGTCTATACGCAACTAGACCGATATAGTTCAAAGTGATATAATAGT
Organism: uncultured Streptococcus sp.; assembly: GCF_915066115.1. Classification (GTDB taxonomy): domain Bacteria; phylum Bacillota; class Bacilli; order Lactobacillales; family Streptococcaceae; genus Streptococcus. The sequence goes on from NZ_CAJZDT010000028.1 coordinate 5,912, forward strand.
CTAAAGGAGGTGCTACCATGAATGTTTTAGAAAAAAACACACAGGTAAACTTTAAGACTAACAGAGACTTGTTAGAGAAGGCTAAAGCTATTATCACAGCGCAAAATCTTGATATGACAGCCAGTTTTAACTTGTTTTTAGAACACATTGTAGAAAATGAAGCCTTGCCATTTGAAACTCAAGTAGACAAAGAAAGAGAAGAACTTCTATCAGGGTTGCGTGCTGAAATTGCCCGTAGCTTTGAAGATTTAGAACATGGAAGAACTTACAGCCTTGATGAAGTGAGGGCTAACCTTGGAATTTAATGAGAACGAATATAGCCTTATTATCTCCGAAACAGTACAAGAACAGCTGAGAGGTATTAAAGACTATATCTCAGCTAACTATTTTTCAAAGCAGGCAGGAGCAAATACAGTTAAAAATATTCTTTACGGATTGGCGCGTCTTGAGATCTTCCCAGAAGCGGGATTTGATGCTGACGAAAGAGTAGGAGATATTATATATCCACCTCACAAAACTCGATGCATCATTTTAGGCGATTACCTAGCCTTCTATCATATTATAGAGGACAGAAAAGCTGTCTTTATATCAGATATTATTCATAGCAAACAGGACTACATCCGCTTGTTTAAGAAAAAATAGCGCCTCATGAAGGCGTTTTTGTTTGGGGATGACACGATAATGATGATATAATGTTTTGGCCCCCTCAATTCAAGGAAGGGAGGTGTTACATATGTTAGAAACTTTACTCACAGTGTTTCTAGCTCCGTTACTTATTAACGTGTTATCTGAGCTTTTCAAGTTATGGCTTAAGAAACGTAAAAAGTAATGGTTAACCCTTTTAGAGGGTAGCAAAAAACCCCATCGGTGGCACGATGGGGCTTTTTTAGTTACATATGCTGTAACTTTACTCACATTGTAAGTTCATTCTAACATATAACCCCCGATATTTCAAGCTTTTGTTTTGATATTTCCTCAGAGCTTATTCAGCAATCTTAAAGCACTGAATTTTGTGGTTTGAGTCCGCTCCACTGAAATCAGAACACACGCTACTAGCCTCCATTCTACAGCAAAGAAATCAACTCTTTTCTAGGGGATTTCCGCCCTCATTTTGCTCTTTTGTGCTAAAATAGACTTATAAATTGAAAATAAGGAATGTTTATGAAATCGGGTAATGGTTTTTGGAAAGGATGTCTCTATTTTTGGGGCTTCTTGTTCTTGTTGGGACTCTTGGTTCAATATGCTCTTCCGCTTGCTGCTTGTGTCCTACTGGGTTATGGCGGTTACCGTCTCTACAAGCGTTGGCGTTATCCTCTTTTGCAGGATCGTTCTCTCGATGATCGGATTGAGCTTTTAAAAGCTAGGATTCGCCAGGCGGACAAAGATATTCAGCAACTAGAGGGAACTTTAGTAGAAAAAGGCTCAGAGTCCTATAAGAGTTTGGCCAATCAAGTATTAATCGAACTGCGGGAAATCCATCAGGAGGCGGATCGTCTCAAGTCCTATATTGATGATGATGTCTACAACCGTATTGACAAAAAGGTTCGTACAGTAAGGGCAAACATCGATGTTCAGCTAGAACGTTTGGATAGAGAAAGTCAGGTAGATCTTGAGAATGCAGAGCCAGAGGAATTAGCTCCAGAATTGTCCCAGACCTTGGACAATATTGCCATTGACCATCAGGCTATTTTAGACAAGATTGCTACCTCTGCTGAAGGGGATAAGGAAGAATTGACTGCCATTCATAGTTTGAAGATGGAGAAATTCCAAACGATTTTAGAAGGCTATTTAAAGATTAAGGCTAATCCGAAGAACTATAATCGAGCAGAAGAACGCTTAGAGCAAGCTAAAGCAGCCATCGAACAATTTGACCTTGAGCTGGACCAAGTCTTGAGAGAACTCAATGAAACAGATATGCGTGATTTTGATATCAGTCTACGTATCCTCGAAAAAGATCGCAAAGAATAGGTTAGAAATAAAGGAGTAACCATGACAGAATTTAATTTTGATATTGACCAGATTGCCAATAATACGGTAGCTAAGGTGGATAAAACAACCCAAATCATCGAGACCAATACTGGCTCGGACAAGACCTTGACCTTCCTTGAAAAGCTGAGCCCTGAGCAGCAAGAAGGAATCAAGGCGCACGTGCCCCAGTTAGTAGACCAGTTTGTCACAAATCAAAATGCTCTTTTGGATTTTGGACAATCTGCTGTCGAAGGTGTGAACAATACGGTCAATCGTATCTTGTCAGAACAAAAGAAACTGCAGATTCCCCAAGTGGATGATCTACTCAAGAATACCAACCGTGAGTTGCAAGGCTTTGTAGTCAAATACAAGAACGCTGAAATTGCTGAGCTAGAAGAGAAACCAAACTTTTTGCAACGATTGTTTAACAAGAGCAAGAATACGCTACAGGAATTTTACTTTGACTCAAAAACAGTGGAGCAAAAGCTCGATGGTATGGCTGCCGCAGTGGTCAAGCAAGAAGATATGCTAGCTCGAAATATCGTCTCTGCTGAGATGTTGATTGAGGACAATACCAAATCTATTGAAAATCTAGTGGGAGTGATTTCCTTTATCGAAGCCAGCCAGACAGAAGCTGGCAATCGCGCTGCAGAACTGAAAGCTCAAGTTGACCAACTCGATACAAGTACGGTAGAATACCAGACTAAATCACAAGAATTGGCCCGCATGGCTGAAGTGGTCAATACCCTCGAACAACAGCACACCGAGTATGTCAGCCGTCTCTATGTGGCCTGGGCAACAACACCTCAGATGCGCAATCTTGTGAAGGTTTCCTCAGATATGCGCCAAAAATTGGGCATGCTTCGTCGCAATACCATCCCGACAATGAAGCTTTCTATTGCCCAACTTGGTATTTTGCAACAATCCATGAAATCAGGTGTCGTGGCGGATGCCATTGTCAATGCCAATAATGCTGCATTACAGATGCTGGCTGAAACCAGCAAGGAAGTGATTCCGCAGATGGAACGAATTGCCCAAAGTCCGACAGTCGCTGTCGAATCGGTTACTAAGCTGGCTGAAAGTTTGGTCGCTCAAAACCAAGGTATCGTTGCAGCCATTGAATTGGGACGCCAGAAACGTGCCCAACTAGAAACAACCATCGTCAAGTCCGCAGAAATGATCAACGATTCTGTCAAACTACGCGATGAGAAAATCGTCCAAGCCCTTCTAGACCAAGGCAAGGCCGCTCAGAAAGAAGTACAAGAATAATACACAAGTCCCTTGTAAGTATAGCTTGCAGGGGATTTTTCTTGTTTTAGTAGAAGTTTGAAGGTCAGGGAATTATTACTACAAGGATGTCTTCTTTATCGATGCCTCAAAAGAGTTTGAAAAAGGGAAAAATCAAAACAATATGACCGAAGACCATATTGCCAAGATTTTGGAGACCTATCAAAAACATGAGAATGTCGAGAAGTTTGCCCATCTAGCCAGCTTTGAAGAGATTGTCGAAAATGACTACAACCTCAACATTCCACGCTATGTTGATACCTTTGAGGAAGAACCCGTTGTTCCCCTAGCCGACCTCGCAGCCCAACTCGCAGAGATTGATAAAGAGATTAGTCAAGTCGAAGCCAGACTCGCACACATGCGCAGCCAACTAGTAGGCACAACACCAGAAGCCCAAGCAGAATTAACAGCCTATCTCGAAAAATTGAATGAGATTTAGAGACTTGTGAGAATACTCTGCTAAAAATTTAGAAAAATAAAATGACAGTAGAAAATCTATTGTCATTTTTTGTTATTGGTGACTACAACAAAGTTCATCCTTAAATGTTTGAAAGTTTACTTCTTTCTTCAATATCATTTTTAATACATTCTTCCAATACCTTTGCATCAACATAGATTACATTCCCAATCATTTTTGCAGGAATATTCATAGACAGTACTTGTAAAGAATATTTTTTAACGAGTGGTTCAAGTTTTGAGCCGTTTATATTGTTGTTAATGGCAGGGAAAATGATATCTTCCCATGAAAATGTGTAGTTATAGATTGTCTTGTTAAATCCAAGCTCTCTGACTTTAACCATATCATGTATGCGAATGAGTTTTACCAGTATATTAATACCATCAATATTCTTAGCTTTATAATTTTCACGTAAGTTTTTAAAAGAAGCATAGTTCTTGAAGGTAAGATAAGCTAGTAGAATAATTAAGATTAAAGGGACAATGCCTTTAGACGTTAGCAAGTCACTTATAGCTGTCAACTTAAAGCTAAGTATAAAGTTGATAACAACTGCGTACAAAATAGCTAGTAGTGGCAATTTTACAAATAAAAAAGATTTGTATTTTATGGAAGTAATGGTATTGTTTTCTTTAAATTTTATTTTCATAAATGTTTCTCCTTAAATATTATCAGTTGAAAGAATATAGAGAAAGACTATGTAATGTTAGTTTTATAATAAAACACCCCATCAAGAACTGCATCCTAAAAGTTAGACAGGAAAAATCTAACTTTTGGGGTGCAGTTCAAGTTGAGCCTGCGTTTTGAATTCCACAAATTTTAGAAAAGACTACGCTATTTCAAAAATTTTTAGGAGTGAGAATTAAATATTTAATATTTAGTCATGAAATCTCCAAGACTTTTGATTTGTTGTTTAATAATGTGATATTGTTCAGTTGAACTTTTAGGGAGAACATATCTTGTAGACCGTCCCTTACCTTCTATCTCAATATACTTTTTATTTTGTAGGGATTTCAAATTTTCTCTAAATTTATACTCAGTCATTAGAGAATTTTCAAGGATATCATTTTTAGTAATGCTACCATTTTTAATGATATATTCAAGTATAATCTTTTCACTATCTGATGTATCTGCATAGGAAGACAGTAAATCTACTTTCCAGATTGTAACAATAGTACTATCAAAAGTTGTACTTACTTCAGGAATTTTTAGTTTATATTTTTCGGAAATGTCAAAAATTTTCGGTCCACCTGACCCAGCTTTTTCTGACATCCCAATTCTACGGAATAATGAAGAGATTGTACTATTTCGCGTTTTGGAAGTTCCACCATGTATAAATTCGGGAATAGAAATTTTCATCTTACCTGGATTTTTAAATTCATAGAGGTCTTGGTATGCTGTAATAACTATAGGTGAATCAAAATCATAGTAAGCATGCATTAAGCAGTTCACTAAAGCCTCACGTATAGATTCAGATAGGTCTTTCTTGAATGGTAAACGATGAGCAGATTCGTTACTGAGTTCAAATCTATCATTTGTTGTAGTGGTTAATTTATTATATGCTAAATTGAAAAAGTCAAACATGTTCAAATCAGGGTACATCATATCACCTGTTGAAATTCTATCGTTCCACCTAGTTGACAGAGATGTATCTTTTTCAAAATAGTCTAATTGGAATTTGGGATAACGAGAAATGATAGAATTATACTTTCCAAAGAATATCAGTCCTCCTGCGGTTAATTTATATATATTATCTGTCCTGTCTTTTTTAAATACACCAATTTCGATTAGAAAATCTCTCAAAGAAATGCTATTGTATTTTGTTTTACCAGTAAGTTCAATTAATAATTGCTTATAATGTTCTATTGTATCTAAATTTAGGTCATTTTCGTCAAAATTATTAAGTAACTCACTATCAATATCATCATGTGAACTAGTCATCAGATATTTAAGTTCTTCTTTATCAAGTCGAACATCGCCTTCACCTAATCTTTTATATGACTCACGATAATCATTTTTAAGATGAACGGGTTTTTGGTCAGGATTCGCTTCTCTTACAGTGATTACAATAAGCTGTTTAATTTTGTTTGGGATATTAACGTATTCGATATCGTTGTCGGTAAGTAGATTACAACTGACTTTTTGTTTGTTTGCGACTAAAGCGAATAGATTATCTCGTATTTTTTGAGGATTATTAACACCTTGATAGGGATCAATATTTTTTTCGTCTATCCCGAGAATTATTTTTCTGCCATTTGTATTTGCAAATGCTGAGTAGGTTTCCCAGAAGGACTCTGGAAGATTGTTTTTAGCTTTTTTATATTCTAAATCAACCCCTTCAAATTTTAAGTCCATATTTTTCCTTTCTAAAATATAACGTTACTTAAATTTGTTTTTAAATGATTGTCACGCGAAAAAGCAAATTTTACAGGAGATTAAAATCCTTGATTTCATCGTATTTCTGAGACTTTATCTTAAACAGTTACGCGAAAATCACGCGAAAATCACGCGAAAATCACGCGAATATTGTTCATCAAAATTCAGTTAAAGAATTTTAGAATAGATAGATTTAATAAAAAATTCTTTGATGAGATGTTTAAACCCCTATGCATGAATTTGTAATCTACCCCATTATAACACAACGATAAGAAAAATAGATGGTGGAGCGAGAATATAAAAAGAGAAACCTCATAATGAAGTTCCTCTTGCTTCTAATTGTCCGAATCAATATTTTTATTTCAAAAAAGGTAGTGATTCGGTTGATTTTCCTTGCAATATACTGAAATTAACAAAAAGAAAAAACGCTGATCAAGCGTTTTTATTCTGTATTAATTCGTATTGAATGCTTACTTAACTTCTGTAAAGGTTGTGAATGTTATTTTAGCACCCTTTAAACGCCATCATATCAACGTTTATAGTTTGTTCTATAGAAAATGTAGTCATAAATGTAGTCATTTTGCTATGCTGTCAATTTTGCAATTTCTTTGAGGTAAATTTCAACTGCTTCTGCTTTCTTTTTCGGTGCCAATTCAGCATAAGTATCCATTGTTGTTTTAATCGACTTATGTCCCATTCGTATCTGGAGCTCTTTCCAGTTAGCACCAGCATTTAGCATCAAAGAAGCATGTGTATGACGGAAAAGGTGGAATCCATAGTTTGGTAGTCCTAATTCAGTCAAACGCTTTTTTAGCGTTGCACGTTCATTTCTGTCACACATATAGTTCCCGTAAATTGTCGGGAAAATTAGATCCACAGTTGGTAAATCATGACTCATAAAGTAATCACTCATCTCAGCATGAAAAGCTCTCAAGTCCTCTAAGACTTGCCTAGGGACTGCAACTCTTCTGTTACCAGAATCAGTTTTGGCACTGTTCTTACAAATAATCTCACCCTTAATCCCAAGCTTCTTATTTCCAGCTTTCCACATCAGCGTCTTGTTAACGATGATTTCATTAGAATCAAAATCAAGATCATGAATTGATAAAGCAAGAAGCTCATTGATTCGAAGCGCAGAAGCTAATAGTGTATCACAGATAACTTTGAATCTTCGATTTGCTCGAGTAACAGGAAGAGTATCAAGATAGTTTAGCCAAGTAGCCAAGTCTTCTCCATGCAATACCATAATTCTCTCCTTTACCACCTTTGGTTTTGGAGGGATTTTTACTGTCCGAGCTGGATTATGAGAAAGTTCGAAATTCGTGATCCCATAATCGAAAATATCACTAAGCTTATAGATAACTGCACCGAAATCTTTTGCGTGTCCCTTTTTGGATTTTTTAACACCTGATTCAACAGACTTTTTAGATTGTTGAGCTAATTTATTAACCCAAATCTGAATATCTGCAGATTTTATCTCTTCAGGTCTATATTCTCCAAACTTCGGGATGATATAGGTATCAAGATAGCTTCGAACTCGGTTGATCGTATTCTGAGAAGTCACCCAAGTTACAAAACTAACAAACCAGGCTTCAGCTAACTCCTCGAAATTATTAATCAACAAGGTCTCTTTTAGAGTTGACCCCTTCGCTTCAAATTCAATCCGAGCTTGAATGATTTTCCTATCAAGACTTTTTAGAGTTTTAGCAGTTATAGATGATGTAACTTTTTTACCAGTTTTAACATCTACACCAATATATACACCACGTTGCGTATAGCTAATAGTTCCGTTACTCTTGGTAGTTTTAATGACTTTTCGATTGTTGTGAATGATAGTTTCTTTCTCCATAGTAGCCTTTCACGTTCGGATATATAAAAGGCTAAAATAACAACCTCACATATTTCATGTGATATTACTATTTTAGCACATTTTTTAGAATTAAGGAGTTAAATAGGTCAGCACATCCTCCATTCTATAGTAGACAGTTCGAGTACCCTCAATCGGTGGTTCTAGACGCTTTAGCCCTGTTTTCTCCCACGATTTTAATGTGTTTGGTGAAATCTTAAGTATCGAAAGCAGCTCTTTCTGAGTAAGTATACTTGCATTCTTTTGAGTATTTTCTTGTTTCTGCATCAAAGCAAGCAAACAATTCAAAATCTGTTCGATTTGATTCAATTTTATAAGTTCATTATTCGTCATTCTTCACTCTCCTTTTTATGACTTGAGTGTCTACGTGAATCGAGATATTTTGCGAAGAAATATGTTTTATTAATGATTATATTTAAAAGCAAAGGATTCTCAACTCGTGCATATCTAACAAGATTGTTAAACTCAATAAAGTTGTGTTCTTCGATGATATCAATCACAGTTGAAAGAAATTGATCGTTATTATTAGTAATTAGAAATTGATCTAATTCAAAACCACAACCTGACTCTATTTCGTCGATATTGTAGAGTGTTTTATCAGGATTTTCAGCATGTATAAAATAATCGTACATACCTTTTGGAGACATGACTATCTCTACATGCGAAGGTGTGTTAAGCTTTTCAGTTAGTAACGCTGATACCTGAGTATAGCTTTTAAGTGATTCGAAAAATAGGACCCCGTGTTTGTGTGCTTTTTTAAATTCTCCAGTTTCTTTATTAACATCCTTATCGTGCCAAGGACTCAAGACAAATGGAATATGCATTTCTTCAAGGACGTCTAAATAATTTTCCGGCGCGCTTTCTTGATAAATCAGGAATGCCCACTTATTCGAACGTTTATCTTTAGCCATGAATACCTCCCTTCAAATAGCATTTTCAAATTGTTTGCAATTCATGTGATTATTGATTACTGATACACTGGGGGTCGTAGTAGCCCCAGTGTATCTGCCAATTAGATTTCATGACAAGGCAGTACTTCTGGTCTTCACTACGTGAACCAAGCACTGCCAGTTTATTATCTTTTTGTAGATTTAAACCAGAGCTTATTACCTCTCCTATTTGGTGCAGAAAAATAATAGTCTGGATTGCGACTAGAAATTTCTTCTTTGATATAGGCTTCCATATCTCTCAATAATTTCTGAGCCTGTTGCGTCTTTGGATACTTAATCACAATCGTCACAGAATCTTTTCTTACATCAACAACGCACTTAGATGTTGCTCTATTGAATTTTCTTAAAATAGGATTGAACCTTGTCACAGTAGAAGAGTTATCAATTGAAAAGGCTAGTTTAGAATTCTCATCTTGTCGTAAAAACTGTGCTAGTCGAATCGTTTGATAAGCAGATTTAAAGTAATTAGCGGGTTTATCATAAATAGCACGTAAAATCAACTCAATTGTGATTAGAAATAATGCGATTAATGGTAATAAAATTACTAGAATTTTTGTATAGTACTCACCTTTACTAGCCCATTGCTTCATCATCTCAAACAGATGAGATAAGTATGTGCTTTGTGCATTTGCCATCAAATCCTGTAGCAATCTAAGACCAATTGTCAAGCAAAGGAAAAACAAGCCATACATAAGTAGCGTTACTGTAATATTAAACGTTCTCTGAAAGAAATTCTTTTTGACATTCATAAAATACCTTTCTTAGTGTAGTAAGTTGGACATAGTAATGGTAAAACTTGATAAGGATGCTCATTATCAATGATTTGAATCAATCCTGTACCTTTCCCAACTGGTATGACAATTCCCTCTGGATCCAAATCTGGGAATAGAAATTGTGTTGTCTTCTTATTAATATTTCCGATTTGAATCAATACATTTAGTTGTTCTCGAACGGAAACCGGGATTGTGTTGTGATCAAAACGTTGACTAACTAATAGAAGATGAACTCGAGTCGCACGTCCAAGAAGCGCAACTTGAGATAAGAGCGAAAAGAAAGAATCCTTAATCGTTTTGTTAACACCTTCTGAAAGAGCCAAAACCTCATCTATAACAATGGTTAAATGCTTAAATTCTTCCTCAGAATTTTCATAGAGAATCTCTTGCCTTTCTTGAATGAGATTTAAACATGAGCTTAGATTTTCATTTATCTCTGAAACAAAATCAGACTTTGAACGATTACGTTTAGGGTGGATAACTGAAATACCATTTTCACGTGCCCACCTGGAAGGTGTATCAAATTTTGGATCGACAATGATTAAATCTGAGAAGTTTTTCAATAAACTCAGAAAGTAAGTCAGCGCGTAAGACTTTCCTGAACCACTATTTCCTGCGATTGCTATAGAAGTTACTTTGTTAAAATCTAGAGTTAGATTTTTCATTATTGGTACTGTGTTATTTTCTTGCTTCAAAACAAACTGTTCTAAATCTGAAATTACAAGCCTTTCAGAAATACCTTCTTTCCACGGGAAGAACAATCCTCTTTGAACGTGAATATCATCGGTTTCAAGAGCAAGAAAATATGCAGAATTCTGTTTAAGTACTGTATATCGTGGATAAAGAGCAGCATTAGCGATTAAAAAAATCTTCTGATAAAGATCATCATCAATGATGTAGCCAGCTGGCAATCGTGGAATAAATAGAAAACCATCTTTCATGATTTTGATATCAAAACTATTAGTATAACTAGTTTCTCCTTGCATGATGCTTCCAAGCCCCATATTCAGGGCTTGGAGCAAGTATTGAGCAAGTTCTTTAGTAGTCATTATTTGACCTCTTTGATGTTATTAGCTCGGAAATAAACATTGTACCCAACCTCGCAGGCTTCAAGATTGTCAAAATTAACAATTGCGAGATAAGACGGAAGTGCAACTTCAGATTCAAACTTCACCTGAAAAGGTGGCAACCCTTTTTGAGAAAACCAGGCTTTGTGCCCGATGATCTCTCCGGTAGGTTGACCATCTTCAAACTTAATCTGTGCTTCAAATTCAGTACTCAAGCAGTGGATTGCTTGTTTTTGATCGACATATTGTTTTGCAGTATTAGCTGAATAGCCATTTTTACGATTACGCGTTTTCATGTGATTTACCTCTTTTTAATTAATATAAAGTTATTGTCAAATATGAGCTCATTCATTCGACAGGACTATTATAGCTCAATTACTTTCAAATAAAATTATGATATTAGTTAAAAGAATGTATTAGTTCTAACGAGCTTAATAACGAAATAATTTATATTGACTAAAGTATAATTTTAACTAATATTATGTATAATTAAAATTAAAGCCAATATTATATAAAAAAAATTATTGATAAGCAGTTATCAAAATACAATCATACGTTATTTGCTCACAACTAAAG
>NZ_CAJZDT010000029.1:0-16917 GCF_915066115.1 uncultured Streptococcus sp.
TTTAATTATCGCTGTAAAATGATTGAAAGTATGAAATTTCCAAACAAAATATTTGAAAAATTTTGAAAAAAGAGTTAGAATATTTTTTGTAATATACAAAGTAAACGCTTACTTATCAAGGAGGACATTTTATGTCATACAAAACAAGCAATGCAGAAGGTCATGTAGATTTCATCAATACCTATGATTTGGAGCCAATGGCGCAACAAGTTATTCCTAAAGCAGCATTTGGCTATATCGCTAGTGGGGCGGAGGATACTTTCACTTTGCGTGAGAATATTCGTGCCTTTAACCACAAACTCATCGTTCCTCATACACTTTGCAATGTAGAAAATCCAAGTACAGAGATTGAATTTGCAGGCGAAAAATTGTCTTCACCAATCATTATGGCGCCTGTTGCGGCTCATAAATTGGCAAATGAACAGGGTGAAGTGGCGACTGCGCGTGGTGTGCATGAGTTTGGTTCTCTCTATACAACCAGCTCTTACTCTACTGTCGACCTTCCAGAAATTACGGAAGCCCTTCAAGGGACACCTCATTGGTTCCAGTTTTACTTTAGTAAAGATGATGGTATCAATCGCCACATCATGGACCGTGTGAAGGCTGAAGGTTATAAAGCGATTGTCTTGACGGCTGATGCTACGGTAGGGGGCAATCGTGAGGTCGATAAGCGTAATGGTTTTGTCTTCCCAGTTGGCATGCCGATTGTTGAGGAATATCTGCCAGAAGGTGCTGGAAAATCAATGGACTTTGTTTACAAATCAGCTAAACAACGCTTGTCTCCACGTGATGTAGAATTTATCGCTGAATACTCAGGACTTCCTGTTTATGTCAAGGGACCACAATGCCGTGAGGACGTTGAACGTTCGCTTGCTGCAGGTGCTTCTGGTATCTGGGTGACCAACCATGGTGGCCGTCAAATCGACGGTGGACCAGCTGCCTTCGATTCACTTCAAGAAGTAGCTGAAGCAGTTGATAAACGTGTGCCAATTGTCTTTGACTCTGGTATTCGTCGTGGCCAACACGTCTTTAAAGCCTTGGCTTCAGGAGCAGACTTGGTAGCTATTGGCCGCCCGGTTATCTATGGCTTGGCTCTCGGCGGTAGTGTTGGTGTGCGTCAAGTCTTTGAACACTTGAATGCGGAATTGAAGACAGTCATGCAGTTGTCTGGAACTCAGACTATTGAAGATGTTAAACACTTTAAACTTCGTCATAACCCATACAACCCAACCTTCCCAGTTGACCCACGCGACTTAAAATTGTATTGATAAAAGAGATTGCCTCCACTTGATGTGGAGGTTTTTCTTCGTCTATAGGAAGAATAAATCACCATTGAAATCTATATAAATATATTTTTCAGTCAAATATCTTGCTAGGGCTTTCATTTTTTGCTATACTGGTGCAGTAATTAAATAATAAAGACATTTGGGGTGCTTTAGGCTGAGATGATACCCATTGAACCTGCTACAGTTAGTACTGTCGAAGGGAAATGTGAATAGTTTTTTCTTGAGAAAGAAAAAACCATCTAATTTTGTAAGCAAAACTCTAATTTTTGATTGTAATTGGAGTTTTTTGTTTATATAAGCTGGATGAAGGTGATACAAAGCATTTAGGTAGCACTTCTTGAACGCCCTTGATTTTCTTTAAAAAAATCAAGTAAAACTAGGATTTTCTTGCTGTTTTGTTGATTACGAACGAGTAAAGAGAGGAAAAGTAAATATGGAAACACAAGACTATGCATTTCAGCCAGGTTTGACTGTTGGAGAATTATTAAAAAATAGTCAGAAGGATTGGCAGGCTGCAATCAATCATCGTTTTGTTAAGGAACTTTTTGAAGGTGCAATTGAGAATAAGGTCTTAAAAGACTACCTGATTCAGGATTATCACTTCTTTGATGCCTTTTTATCCATGCTGGGTGCCTGCGTAGCTCACGCTGACCAGCTTGAATCCAAGCTTCGTTTTGCCAAGCAACTAGGCTTTCTTGAAGCAGATGAAGATGGTTATTTCCAAAAGGCTTTCAAAGAGTTAAAGGTATCTGAGAATGACTATATAGAAGTGAGCTTGCACCCTGTAACAAAAGCCTTTCAGGAGCTTATGTATTCTGCTGTGTCTTCATCAGACTATGCTCATCTTTTGGTTATGCTGGTCATTGCAGAAGGCCTCTATTTAGACTGGGGTTCTAAAGATTTGGCACTACCTGAAGCCTATATTCATTCGGAATGGATCAATCTCCACAGAGGTCCTTTCTTTGCAGAGTGGGTTCAATTTCTGGTTGATGAACTTAATCGTGTCGGGAAAAATCGAGAAGATTTAACAGAACTTCAGCAACGCTGGAATCAAGCAGTTGCCTTAGAATTAGCCTTTTTTGATATTGGCTATGACGCCTAGAGAAAGTTTAGGATATTTACAAATTTGATGAGGTAAATTAATCAATGTAAATAAAAAAATTTCTTAACGAAAGATAGAGATAAATCGAAATCAGTAGATCGTATAAAGTGAAAAGGAAGGATTTCAATATGACAAGTTTAAAATTATTAAAAGAAAAAGCACCTTTGGTCATTTGCATCACCAATGATGTAGTAAAAAATTTCACAGCAAATGGATTAGTAGCACTGGGTGCATCACCAGCCATGAGTGAGTTTCCAGCAGATTTAGAGGATTTGTTAAAGTATGCTGGTGGTTTATTAATAAACATAGGAACATTGACAGATGAAAATTGGAAATTATACCAAGCTGCTCTGAAAATTGCAGAGAAATATAATGTCCCAGCAATTTTAGATCCTGTAGCTTGTGGAGCAGGATCTTATAGAAAAAAAGTATCCGAAGATTTAATAAATAATTACAAACTTGCAGCGATTAGAGGAAATGCTGGAGAGATTGCTTCTTTAGTGGGAATAAATGTGGCATCTAAAGGAGTAGATAGTGCAGGCGTAGATAATATTGACGAAATTGCTCTAGCAGCAAATAAGAAATTCAATATTCCTATAATAGTAACAGGTGAAGTGGATGCCATTGCGGTTAATGGAGAAGTGGTAACGATTCATAATGGTAGTGCCATGATGCCAAAAGTTATTGGGACAGGATGCTTATTAGGTGCTGTAGTAGCAAGCTTTATCGGACTTGAAAAAGGTCAAGAATTGAAATCATTAGAAACAGCAATGTTGGTTTACAATATCGCTGGAGAAATGGCAGAAAAACGTCCCAATGGACATCTTCCTGGAACATTCAAAGTGGAATTTATAAATGCCTTATATGAGATTACAGATGAAGATGTAAAGGAATTCAAAAGAGTGAAGTAAAATGTTTCATAAGGAATTATTAAAACTATATTTTATTTGTGGAACGACTACTTGCTTAGGTAAGGATTTATATACAGTTGTTGAAGATGCTTTAAAAGGTGGTATAACTTTATTTCAATTTCGTGAAAAAGGTGAGGGAGCTTTAGAAGGCAAAGAAAAAGTCGAATTAGCAATTAAACTACAGGATCTTTGTAGAAAATACAATGTTCCGTTTATTGTTAATGATGATATTGAGTTAGCATTGGAAATAGATGCTGACGGCGTACATGTAGGTCAAGACGATATTGGTGTTGATGAAATTAGAAAATTGATGCCAGATAAAATAATTGGTCTTTCTATAAAAAACGAGGCAGAATTTCAACAATCAAAAGTTGAATATGTAGATTATGTTGGTGTTGGTCCTGTGTTTGATACCCAGTCAAAAGAGGATGCTGGTGGAGCTATAGGTTATGAAGGTCTTAAATTGATGAGAAAACTATTGCCACAAATGCCCTTAGTTGCAATTGGTGGGATACAGATGCAACATATTAAAGACATTATGAAGACGAATATGGATGGTGTTTCAATCATTTCAGCAATATCGTATGCAAAAAATATAGAAAAAACTGTTCGAGAAATGAGTGAACAATAGCTATCAATTTTCCTTGGATTCTGAGGGAGTAGGATTTTCTTTTTTCTAAAAAGCTATGTTCAGATTCAGCTCAAATGGCTAATCTATCAAACAAGTCATTTGTTTTGTGAAAAAGAAAGATCTGCTATCTTTGTGAGTGCAAGGCTGTATTTCCAGTTCAATTTCTTGAACTGGAAAAAATCGTTTGTTATAATATTTATATAATTAAATAATAAAGACATTTGGGGTGCTTTAGGCTGAGATGATACCCATTGAACCTGATACAGTTAAGACTGGCGAAGGGAAATGTGAAACGTTTTTTCGTATGGCGAAATGAACGATCTAATCTTGTAAGCAAAACTCTAATTCTTGTGTGTGATTAGAGTTTTTTAATTTTTACTAGATAGACTAGATGCAGAGTATGATGGCAGGTCTCTCTTAAATGCCCTATTGTCTTAAAAGGAGTTTTTATGTTTAAAAAATGGCGTTTAAAAGATGTTATTTTACTTGCTTTCTTGTCTATCTTTTTTGGTGGCGTTTTTGTAGGATCAGGCTATCTGTTTGATATCCTCACTCTGATTTTAGCACCTCTTGGTTTACAGGCCTTTGCCAATGAAATCCTCTTTGGTCTCTGGTGTATGGCTGCTCCTATTGCTGCTATCTTTGTTCCAAGAGTGGGAAGTGCAACGATTGGAGAAGTGCTAGCTGCGCTTGCTGAAGTCCTTTATGGTAGCCAATTCGGTCTAGGTGCCCTTTTGTCTGGATTGGTTCAAGGTTTGGGAAGTGAACTTGGTTTTATCGTAACCAAGAATCGCTATGAAAGTTGGCTCTCTCTAACTGCCAATAGTATTGGGATTACGCTTGTTAGCTTTGTCTATGAATACATTAAGTTAGGTTACTACGCCTTCTCCCTTCCTTTTGTCCTTTCCTTGCTTGTAGTACGTTTTATTTCCGTCTTTTTCTTCTGTACCATCTTGGTTCGTGCTATTGTCAAACTCTATCATCAGTTTGCAGCTGGGGGCAAGGCATAGATGGGGCTGGAACTACGAGTTATTCAGTCCCAAATCTTCTCTGAGCCACTTGATTTTACTTTTCATGCGCAAGCCTTTACCTTGTTAGTTGGGAGCAGTGGTTCAGGAAAATCTAGCCTCTTTCAAATGATCGCCCAAGTCAGTTCTCTTCCCTATAGCGGTCAAGTCCTGATAAATGGGAACGAGGTCAGTCAGCTTTCTATCATCGAACGTGTCCAGACGGTTGGCATTCTCTTTCAAAATCCCAATCATCAATTTACCATGGAGAACTTGTTTGAGGAGCTGATTTTTACCTTGGAGAATATCGGCCATCCCGTTCAGGAAATTGATTCTAAAATAGCAGAGGTGGTCCAGCAATGCCGTTGTGAGACAATCTTGCACCGTCCCATTCATCACTTATCAGGTGGGGAAAAGCAAAAGGCTGCGCTAGCTGTTCTCTTTGCTATGAATCCTAGGGTCTATCTCTTGGATGAACCCTTTGCTTCCATTGACCGAAAAAGTAGGCTGGAGATCCTAGAGATTCTAAAAGAGTTGGTTTCTGATGGGAAGACAGTCATCTTATGCGACCATGATTTATCTGATTATGAAGCCTATATCGACCATATGGTGGAGCTGAGAGACGGGCAACTAAGGGAAATAAATCAAATCCCTGCCTCTGAAATGACACAGGCTGTTTCAAAGGAAGTTGCTTCTAGCTCAGAACTATTCCATATGGATCGAACGACTTGTGAGCTGGATAAGCGTCCCCTCTTTTCGATTGTGAATTTTACATTCTACCAAGGAATTTCCTGTATCTTGGGAGACAATGGTGTCGGGAAATCAACCCTCTTTCGGTCTATTCTTCAATTTCAAAAGTATAAGGGGCGCATTTTCTGGAAGGGTTCGGTTCTCAAAAAGAAAAAGAGTTTGTATCGTGACCTGACGGGTGTTGTTCAGGAAGCTGAGAAGCAGTTTATCCGAGTCAGTCTGCGAGAAGAGCTGCAATTAGATGGACCTGATTCTGAAAGAAATCAGCGAATTTTCCAAGCTTTACAATATTTTGATCTGGAGCAGGCACTCGATAAGAGTCCCTATCAATTAAGTGGTGGTCAGCAAAAGATTCTTCAGCTCTTGACCATCTTGACCAGCAAGGCTTCTGTGATTTTACTAGATGAACCTTTTGCTGGTTTGGATGATAGAGCCTGCCATTATTTTTGCAAGTGGATTGTGGAGGACAGAAATCAAGGAAGAAGTTTTCTGATTATTAGCCATCGTTTAGATCCCTTGATCTCTGTGGTTGATTATTGGATTGAGATGACTAGTCAGGGTCTCAGTCATGTGAAAGAAGTGACAATTACCAAACCACTCACATCTCAGAGTAGCAATACCCAAAAGGAGGTGAGATAGTATGGTCAAAGTAGCAACCCAGACACCGATTATCAGTCTTTTCTTGCTGATTTTATCCTTGGAAACATCTTTTATTCCTTCGATTGCTCTGAATCTTTCGGTAGTCGCATTTTGTATTCTTTTTATGCTCTATTACCGTCGATTTAAAGTATTGGCTTGGATGATTCTGCTCGCCATTTTGCCATCCTTTGCTAACTACTGGGCAGTTCAGTTACATGGAGATGCTTCGCAGGCAGTCATGCTTGGAACGAGGGCCTTTGTGACAGTTTGTATCGGCATAGTCTTTGTTTCCTCTATTTCCCTAAAAGAGCTTCTTTTGTACTTGGCTCAAAAGGGGTTATCACGCTCTTGGGCCTATGCCTTGATTGTGGTATTCAATTCCTTTCCCCTTATCCAGCAAGAAATCAAGTCTCTCAAGGAAGCTTGCCTATTACGCGGTCAAGAACTACATTTTTGGTCGCCCTTGATTTACAGTAAGGTTTTGATAACGGTCTTTAGGTGGCGCCATCTTTACCTGAGAGCTCTGTCTGCGCATGGATATGACGAACATGCACAGGTGGAGAATAGCTATCGGACTTTTTATATTCCTCAAATGACAATATTCATCTACCTGCTTTTCTTTTTATTGCTTCAAACCAGTCTATTTTTATAAAGGAGTTATTATGGAATTTACAGATATTGCGATGGAATTATCCAAGGAAGCTTGGCAGGCTTCCTTTCATCACCCCTTTGTATTACAGTTACAAGAGGGAAATTTAGACCCGTCTATCTTTCGCTATTACTTGATTCAGGATGCCTACTATTTGAAGGCCTTCTCAGAAGCCTATCACCTCTTGGCTGATAAGACTTCAAATCAAGAGATGAAAAGACTCTTGAAACAAAATGCTCAGAGTCTAGTGGAGGGTGAGTTATTTATCCGCCAACAATTTTTCAAGGAATTGAAAATCAGCGATCAGGAAATGGAGCAACATCCAATCGCTCCAACCTGCTATCATTATATCTCGCACATTTATCGGCAATTTGCAGAGCCCAACTTAGCCATTGCTTTTGCAAGTTTGCTCCCTTGTCCTTGGTTATACCATGATATAGGCAAATCACTTAATCTTAAACCATCACCAAATCCTCTCTACCAACAATGGATTGAAACTTATATTACGGATGAGTTAGAGCAGCAAATCAGAGAGGAGGGAGCGCTGGTCAATCAACTCTATCGAGAAAGTGACGAGACAGACAAGAAAAAAATGCTAGATGCCTTCCACATCAGTGTTCACATGGAAGCCAAGTTTTGGGAAATGGCCTACCAACATCAGACATGGAAGAGCGATTTACAGTCTTTAGAAACAGGAGAAGAATTGTAATATGAGAAACCACCAATTACAAGTTCACAAATTAACCATTTTATCCATGATGATTGCCCTTGATGTAGTCCTTACACCTATCTTTCGGATTGAAGGAATGGCACCGATGTCTAGTGTAGTCAATATTCTGGCAGGAATCATGATGGGACCTGTTTATGCCTTGGTCATGGCTACAGTGACAGCCTTTATCCGTATGACGACTCAAGGGATTCCGCCTTTAGCTCTTACAGGAGCGACTTTTGGAGCCCTTCTTGCAGGTCTCTTTTATAAGTATGGTCGAAAATTTTACTTTTCTGCCTTGGGAGAAGTTTTGGGAACAGGTATTATTGGTTCTATTGTTTCTTATCCTGTTATGGTACTTTTTACAGGATCGGCTGCTAAGCTTAGCTGGTTTATCTACACTCCTCGATTTTTCGGAGCAACATTGATTGGTACAGCGATTTCCTTTATTGCATTTCGATTTTTAATCAAGCAGGAATTCTTTAAAAAAGTGCAAGGATATTTTTTCAGTGAAAGGATAGACTGATGCAGGCATTTACAAATCCCTTTCCTCTAGGATCTAGTTCCCTAATTCACTGTATCACCAATGAGATTTCTTGTGAGATGCTAGCAAATGGGATTTTGGCTCTGGGATGCAAACCTGTCATGGCAGATGACCCTCGTGAGGTTCTTGATTTTACTAAGCAAAGCCAGGCACTCTTCATGAATTTGGGGCATTTGTCAGCTGAGAAGGAAAAAGCAATCCGTATGGCAGCTTCTTATGCAGCTCAAGCTGGTCTCCCAATGGTAGTAGATGCGGTTGGCGTAACAGCTTCATCCATTCGTAAGAGATTAGTCAGAGACCTTTTAGACTATAGACCTACGGTCCTTAAAGGAAACATGTCAGAAATTCGAAGTCTTGTTGGCTTAAAACATCACGGAGTTGGGGTCGATGCGAGTGCTAAAGATCAAGAAACTGTGGATTTGCTTCAAGTCTTGAAAGACTGGTGTCAGACCTATTCTGGTATGTCATTCTTAGTCACTGGCCCCAAGGACCTCATCGTTTCAGAAAATCAAATTGCTGTATTGGGAAATGGCTGTGCAGAATTAGACTGGATAACAGGGACAGGAGACCTGGTTGGAGCCTTGACAGCCGTTTTTCTCAGCCAAGGAGAGACTGGCTTTGTAGCTTCTTGTCTAGCAGTTTCTTATCTCAATATCTCTGCTGAGAGAATAGTGGTTCAAGGAATGGGATTGGAAGAATTTCGTTACCAAGTTCTCAATCAGCTCTCTCTTCTAAAAAGAGACGAAAACTGGCTAGAAGCTATCAAAGGAGATATTTATGAATAGAGAATCACTTAGACTGTATCTGGTAACCAATCGCTACCAAGATTCCTTGGAAAGTTTTCTTAAAAAAGTTGAGACGGCCTGCCGTTCAGGTGTTACCATCATCCAGCTACGAGAAAAAAATCTCACAACCAATCAATACTATCACTTGGCAAAACAAGTCAAGAAAATAACCGATGCCTATCAGGTTCCCTTGATTATCGATGATCGTTTGGATGTTTGTCTTGCGGTTGATGCTGCTGGTCTGCATATCGGAGACGATGAACTACCAGTTTCGGTTGCCCGACAAGTCTTGGGCCCTGAAAAAATTCTCGGTGTCACTGCTAAAACTGTAAAAAGAGCCCTCGAGGCAGAAGAAGGAGGGGCGAATTACTTGGGGACAGGAGCCATTTTCCCGACTACGACCAAGGAAAATGCACCTATCACCCTGATTTCAACCTTGAAAACCATTTGCCAAACGGTCGCCATTCCAGTAGTTGCTATTGGAGGCTTGACGTCAGAGAATATTGACCAACTTGCTGAAACTGGTATAGCAGGGGTCGCTGTTGTCCGTGATTTGATGCAGGCAGAAGATATTGAGGCAAAAACGCAAGCCTTTTTAACAAAGCTTGATGACATTATTTTCTAATCAAAAACTCTCTAATTCCCTTAAAGTGGGAACTAGAGAGTTTTTTTAATCTATAAAGCTTGTATGGTTGACTGGGCCAGAACCATGACCGAGTTGAGGGGCGTCTTGGATAGCTTTTGTGATAAAGGCCTTGGCCTTATCCACTGCCTGATGAAGGGTCTTCCCCTTGGCTAGTTCAGCAGTAATCACTGCAGCAAAGGTACAGCCAGTACCATGAGTGTGACAGGTTTGAATTCGAGGACTTTCCCAGACAAATTGCTCATCCTTGGTAAAAAGGAAATCCTTGGCACCACCTTCAAGATGACCACCTTTGATAACAACAGACTGAGGACCAAATTCTTTTAAAATCAGGCGACCAGCACGTTGCATGTCATCTGGATTATGAATTGAAAAACCAACAATTTCTTCTGCTTCAGGAAGATTAGGTGTAATAATAGTTGCAAGGGGAAGCAGATTTGTTTTTAGGTAGCTTCTCGCACTAGTATCTATCAGGGTATCACCGCTTGTTGCGACCATAACAGGGTCAAGAACGTAGGGACAGTCCAGCATTTTAAGATAGGGTTGGATGATTTCCATGATTTCAGTAGTTGCCAACATCCCAGTTTTTACAGCCTGAGGCTTGATATCCGAAAAGACACTTTCCAATTGGGCTTTCAACATTTGAGGAGAAACGTGCTCGATTAGCTGAACGCCTCTGGTATTTTGAGCGACAAGGCTGGTCACAACTGCCATTCCATAGACATCTCTAGCTTGGAACGACTTTAAGTCAGCCATAATGCCAGCACCACCACTAGGGTCAGTCCCTGCAATGGTCAAAGCAACGGGTAAATAAGTCATCTAAAATCTCCCAACCAACTGAAGTTTGTATTCTTAAGAACAAGTAAGTCTGTTTTAGAAAGACAATAGAAGACTGCTAGTCCTCATTATCATTTCCACTTCCATCAGCTAGCATTACCTAGATTGAGTCAAAGGGTCTAACAGTCGTTAATCTCAGCTTTACGCACCCCTAGTGGTTGTTTTCTTTTTTCTTTAGTATAGCATATTTTCATAGTTTATATAGTAAGATTTGACTGCAAATCCTTTATCATAGGGTTAAAATTCAATTTTTCAAAGAAAAGATTAATTTCATAGTTGACAAATGTAGATTTTAAGAGTATACTGATAATTGTAATTGACAAATGTAGATTTTGGAGGTGTGATTATGCAGATTTCAGATGCAGAATGGCAGGTCATGAAGATTATTTGGATGCAAGGAGAGCAGACTAGTTCAGATTTGATTAGGGTTCTGGCGGAGCGGTTCGACTGGTCCAAGTCGACCATTCAAACTCTTTTGGCTCGTTTGGTTGAGAAAGAGTGCCTGACGAGGAAAAAAGAAGGCAAGTCCTTTGTCTATTCAGCCCTTTTAACTTTGGATCAAAGTCGAGACTTGCTTGTTCAAGATATCAAAGATAAAGTTTGTTCCCGTAGGATTAAGAACTTGTTGGCTGATTTGATTGCTGAATGTGATTTTACTCAGGCTGACTTGGAAGACTTGGAAGCTGTGATTTCTGAGAAGAAATCAAGCGCTGTAACAGAAGTAAAATGTAATTGTATGTAAAGGAGACGTCATGTTGAATATTATTGTAACCATTATTTGTATTGCCCTTATCGCGTTTATCTTGTTTTGGTTTTTCAAAAAGCCTGAAAAATCTGGACAAAAGGCCCAGCAAAAAAACGGCTACCAAGAGATTCGAGTGGAGGTCATGGGGGGCTATACGCCTGAGTTGATTATCCTCAAGAAATCAGTGCCAGCCCGCATTGTCTTTGACCGCAAAGATCCTTCACCATGTTTGGATCAGATCGTATTTCCAGACTTTGGTGTACATGCGGATCTGCCAATGGGGGAAGAGTATGTAGTGGAAATCACGCCTGAGCAGGCTGGAGAGTATGGTTTCTCTTGTGGCATGAATATGATGCACGGTAAGATGATTGTAGAATAGGAGAATGATATGACTGAAATTGTAAAAGCAAGTCTTGAAAATGGTGTTCAAAAAATCCGTATCACGGCAGACAAAGGCTACCATCCAGCCCACATTCAACTGCAAAAAGGAGTTCCTGCTGAGATCACCTTTCACCGTTTGACACCTTCAAACTGTTATAAGGAAATTCTGTTTGAAGAAGAAGGCCTCTTGGAACCAATCGGCGTGGATGAAGAGAAGACAATTCGTTTTACCCCTCAAGAATTAGGTCAACATGAATTTTCTTGTGGTATGAAGATGCAAAAGGGAAGTTATACAGTTGTTGAGAAGACTCGAAAATCTCTATCACTTTTACAGCGTTTTTGGATTACTAGTATCTTTACTGTGCCTCTTGTAATCCTCATGATTGGGATGTCGACAGGAGGAATTAGTCACCAAGTCATGCGTTGGGGCACCTTTTTAGCCACAACACCGATTATGCTAGTAGCAGGTGGTCCTTATATCCAAAGTGCTTGGGCTAGTTTTAAAAAGCACAATGCCAACATGGATACCTTGGTTGCTCTGGGAACCCTAGTGGCCTATTTCTATAGCTTAGTTGCCCTCTTCGCTGGCCTCCCCGTTTACTTTGAAAGTGCTGCCTTTATCTTCTTCTTCGTTCTTATGGGGGCCGTTTTTGAGGAGAAAATGCGGAAAAATACTTCCCAAGCTGTGGAGAAATTACTTGACTTGCAGGCTAAAACAGCAGAAGTATTGCGTGAGGATAACTATGTTCAAGTCCCTTTGGAGCAAGTCAAGGTAGGTGACCTGATTCGAGTGCGTCCCGGTGAAAAGATTGCGGTTGATGGTGTCGTAGTAGAAGGTATCTCTAGTATTGATGAGTCTATGGTGACAGGTGAGAGTCTGCCTGTGGACAAGACAGTTGGAGATACCGTCATTGGTTCAACCATCAATAATAGTGGAACACTTGTTTTTAGAGCAGAAAAAGTTGGTTCAGAGACTGTTTTGGCTCAGATTGTGGATTTTGTGAAGAAAGCTCAGACAAGTCGTGCGCCGATTCAGGACTTGACGGATAAAATTTCAGGGATTTTTGTTCCAGCAGTTGTCATTTTAGGGATTGTGACCTTTTGGGTTTGGTTCGTCTTGCTCAGGGATAGTGTAGTTGTGCTTGGAGCGAGCTTTGTGTCTTCGCTTCTCTATGGAGTAGCAGTTCTGATTATTGCCTGCCCTTGTGCATTGGGACTTGCAACACCGACAGCCCTTATGGTGGGGACAGGTCGCAGTGCCAAGATGGGAGTTCTCCTCAAAAATGGAACGGTTCTACAGGAAATCCAGAAAGTCCAAACTATTGTTTTTGATAAGACAGGAACTTTGACGGAAGGGAAACCTGTGGTCACAGATATCATCGGCGACGAAGTAGAAGTGCTTGGATTGGCAGCTTCCTTGGAAGAAGCTTCTCAACACCCATTGGCTGAGGCTATTGTTAAGCGAGCGACTGAAACTGGACTTGAGCTTCACACTGTGGAAAATTTCCAAGCCTTGCACGGAAAAGGTGTTTCAGGGCAAATCAATGGAAAACAAGTTTTGCTTGGAAATGCTAAAATGCTGGATGGCATGGATATTTCTAGCACTTATCAGGAAAAACTAGAACAACTGGAAAAAGAAGCTAAGACAGTTGTGTTCTTGGCTGTTGAGAATGAAATCAAAGGCTTGCTTGCTCTGCAAGATATTCCTAAGGAAAATGCTAAGCTTGCCATCAGTCAGTTGAAAAAACGAGGTCTTAAAACAGTCATGCTGACAGGAGACAATGCTGGTGTGGCGCGTGCCATTGCCGATCAGATCGGAATCGAAGAGGTCATTGCAGGTGTCTTGCCAGAGGAAAAAGCTCATGAAATCCATAAACTACAAGCGTCTGGCAAAGTAGCCTTTGTTGGGGATGGTATCAATGACGCTCCTGCCCTTAGTGTAGCAGATGTGGGGATTGCTATGGGAGCTGGAACAGATATTGCCATCGAGTCAGCAGATTTGGTGTTGACAACTAATAACCTCCTAGGAGTGGTTCGTGCTTTTGACATGAGTAAGAAAACCTTTAATCGAATTCTGCTCAATCTTTTCTGGGCCTTTATCTACAATGTCGCCGGAATTCCGATTGCAGCAGGAGTCTTTTCTGGTGTTGGACTGGCCCTCAATCCAGAACTGGCAGGTCTAGCTATGGCCTTTAGTTCTGTATCCGTTCTGACTAGTTCACTCTTACTAAACTTTAGTAAAATAGACTAAAAGCGGGCTTGCTCGCTTTTTTATTATAAAACAGAAACTAAAAACGTTTTCAAACTGTACTGTAATAGAGAATAAAAACTTCTGAGCAGATTCTTAGTAAAGTCAAAATAAATGTGATAAATTAGTATTGTAAAAATTTACTGAAACGTTTTCAAAAACTATATGAAACCTTTTTTAGTAGATTTAAAAATATTTGAAGGAGAGTTATCATTATGACTCAAGGGAAAATTACTGCATCTGCAGCAATGCTTAATGTATTGAAAACATGGGGCGTAGACACAATCTACGGTATCCCATCAGGAACACTCAGCTCATTGATGGATGCTTTGGCTGAAGACAAAGATATCCGCTTCTTGCAAGTTCGCCACGAAGAAACAGGTGCTCTTGCAGCGGTTATGCAAGCTAAATTCGGCGGCTCAATCGGGGTTGCAGTTGGTTCAGGTGGTCCAGGTGCGACTCACTTGATTAACGGTGTTTACGATGCAGCTATGGATAACACTCCATTCCTAGCAATCCTTGGATCACGTCCAGTTAACGAACTCAACATGGATGCTTTCCAAGAATTGAACCAAAACCCAATGTACAACGGTATCGCTGTATACAACAAACGTGTAGCTTACGCTGAGCAATTGCCAAAAGTAATTGACGAAGCTTGCCGTGCTGCAGTTTCTAAAAAAGGTCCAGCTGTTGTTGAAATCCCAGTAAACTTCGGTTTCCAAGAAATCGACGAAAACTCATACTATGGATCAGGTTCATACGAGCGTTCATTCATCGCTCCTGCTTTGAACGAAGTTGAAATCGACAAAGCTGTTGAAATCTTGAACAATGCTGAACGTCCAGTTATCTACGCTGGTTACGGTGGTGTTAAAGCTGGTGAAGTGATCACTGAATTGTCACGTAAAATCAAAGCACCAATCATCACAACTGGTAAAAACTTTGAAGCTTTCGAATGGAACTATGAAGGTTTGACAGGTTCTGCTTACCGTGTTGGTTGGAAACCAGCCAACGAAGTGGTCTTTGAAGCAGACACAGTTCTTTTCCTTGGTTCAAACTTCCCATTTGCTGAAGTTTATGAAGCATTCAAGAACACTGAAAAATTCATCCAAGTTGATATTGACCCTTACAAACTTGGTAAACGTCACGCCCTTGACGCTTCAATCCTTGGTGACGCAGGTCAAGCAGCGAAAGCAATCCTTGACAAAGTGAATCCAGTTGAATCTACTCCATGGTGGCGTGCAAACGTTAAGAACAACCAAAACTGGCGTGATTACATGAACAAACTCGAAGGTAAAACTGAGGGTGAATTGCAATTGTATCAAGTTTACAATGCAATCAACAAACATGCTGATCAAGACGCTATCTACTCAATCGACGTAGGTGACACTACTCAAACATCTACTCGTCACCTTCACATGACACCTAAGAACATGTGGCGTACATCTCCACTCTTTGCGACAATGGGTATTGCCCTTCCTGGTGGTATCGCTGCTAAGAAAGACAATCCAGATCGCCAAGTATGGAACATCATGGGTGACGGTGCATTCAACATGTGCTACCCAGACGTTATCACAAACGTTCAATACGACCTTCCAGTTATCAACGTTGTCTTCTCAAATGGTAAATATGCCTTCATCAAGGACAAATACGAAGACACAAACAAACACTTGTTTGGTTGTGACTTCCCTAATGCTGACTATGCGAAAATCGCTGAAGCTCAAGGTGCTGTAGGATTTACAGTTGACCGTATCGAAGACATCGATGCAGTTGTTGCAGAAGCTGTTAAACTCAACAAAGAAGGTAAAACTGTTGTGATCGATGCTCGCATCACTCCACACCGTCCACTTCCAGTAGAAGTACTTGAATTGGATCCAAAACTTCACTCAGAAGAAGCAATCAAAGCCTTCAAGGAAAAATACGAAGCAGAAGAACTCGTACCATTCCGCCTCTTCTTGGAAGAAGAAGGATTGCAATCACGCGCAATTAAATAATTCCTTCGTGGAACTTAAAAAGATCGGAGCAATCCGGTCTTTTTATGGAGGATAGTAAATGAATTTAAATCAATTAGATATTATCGTTTCAGATGTTCCCCAAGTCTGTGCTGACTTGGAGCGTATTTTGGATAAAAAGCCCGATTATGTTGATGACAGTTTTGCTCAGTTTACGATTGGCAGTCACTGTCTGATGTTGTCCCAAAATCATTTGATTCCTTTGGAAGATTTTCAGTCAGGAATCATTCTTCATATCGAGGTTGAGGATGTAGACCAGAATTACCAACGGTTGAAAGAACTTGGTATCCAGGTTTTAAACGGACCAACTGTAACCGATTGGGGAACAGAGTCCTTATTAGTTAAAGGGCCTGCTGGTCTAGTGATTGATTTTTATCGTATGAAGTAGGTAATTCTATTATCAAATTTTTTATCTAAACATTCTTGGAGTGAAACTTAAAAAGATCGGAGCAATTCGATCTTTTTTGTATTTATGCGACTTTCAGTCCGTCTCGCTCCGTTAGGTGCGAGACAAAAAACCACCCGTTTTCACGGGTGGTTATGATTTCTACACTTATTGTTTGGCTTCCTGTTTTAATTGTTGCACCTGTTCCTCGTACTGGACAAGCTCCCTGTCTTTTATATTGATAGTCGCTTCTGCTTCAGCAATGCGGCTTCTCAGATCTTGAGTCTTGTTATGGTGATAGCTAATACCAATAGCACTACCAGCAATGATCCCGATTACTAGACAAGTAAAAATCACCAAAATCAAGGGAGCAGATAGTTGTGTAAAGACAAGACTGACAGTTACTGTTTGACGATTGAGTAGACCAAATGAGATCACAATGACTAATAAGCTCAAACCGCCAATTAGATAAGCCTTATCTTTCAGTGACAATTCATTAAATTTTTTTAGCATAAGTTCCTTTTCTCCTGACTATGTTGATAGAAAACTACACACCATTTAGGTATTAACAAAATTCATTTTACTAGAAAATTTCGATACTGTCAATAATTTCTAACGGCTTATTTACCATCAATCAATCGATTCATTGAAAAGGA
>NZ_CAJZDT010000030.1:0-16477 GCF_915066115.1 uncultured Streptococcus sp.
TGAGTACGGTAAGGCGACGCTGACGTGGTTTGAATTTGATTTTCGAAGAGTATTAGGACCTAGTTGAGCTAGGAACCGACAGTATCTTATATAGAATAGGAGAAGGAGATGAGTTCAGGTAAAATTGCTCAGGTTATCGGTCCCGTTGTAGACGTCTTGTTTGCAGCAGGGGAAAAACTTCCTGAGATTAACAATGCACTTGTCGTCTACAAAAATGACGAAAGAAAAACAAAAATCGTCCTTGAAGTAGCCTTGGAGTTGGGAGATGGTATGGTCCGTACTATCGCCATGGAATCAACAGATGGTTTGACTCGTGGAATGGAAGTATTGGACACAGGTCGTCCAATCTCTGTACCAGTAGGTAAAGAAACTTTGGGACGTGTCTTCAATGTTTTGGGAGATACCATTGACTTGGAAGCTCCTTTTACAGAAGATGCAGAGCGTCAGCCAATTCATAAAAAAGCTCCAACTTTTGATGAATTGTCTACCTCTTCTGAAATTCTCGAAACAGGGATTAAGGTTATCGACCTTCTTGCCCCTTACCTTAAAGGTGGTAAGGTTGGACTTTTCGGTGGTGCCGGAGTTGGTAAAACCGTCTTAATCCAAGAATTGATTCACAACATTGCCCAAGAACACGGTGGTATTTCAGTATTTACCGGTGTTGGGGAACGTACTCGTGAAGGGAACGACCTTTACTGGGAAATGAAAGAATCAGGCGTTATCGAGAAAACAGCCATGGTATTTGGTCAGATGAATGAGCCACCAGGAGCACGTATGCGTGTTGCCCTTACTGGTTTGACAATCGCTGAATACTTCCGTGATATAGAAGGACAAGACGTGCTTCTCTTTATTGATAATATCTTCCGTTTCACTCAAGCTGGTTCAGAAGTATCTGCCCTTTTGGGTCGTATGCCATCAGCCGTTGGTTACCAACCAACACTTGCTACAGAAATGGGTCAATTACAAGAGCGTATTACATCAACTAAAAAGGGTTCTGTAACCTCTATCCAGGCTATCTATGTGCCAGCAGATGACTATACTGACCCAGCGCCAGCAACAGCCTTTGCTCACTTGGATTCAACAACAAACTTGGAACGTAAGTTGGTACAATTGGGTATCTACCCAGCCGTTGACCCACTTGCTTCAAGCTCACGTGCCTTGGCACCTGAAATCGTTGGAGAAGAGCACTATGCAGTTGCTGCAGAAGTAAAACGCGTTCTTCAACGTTACCATGAGTTGCAAGATATCATTGCTATCCTTGGTATGGATGAGCTTTCTGATGAAGAAAAGACCTTGGTTGCTCGTGCCCGTCGTATCCAGTTCTTCTTGTCACAAAACTTCAACGTTGCGGAACAATTCACTGGTCAGCCAGGTTCTTATGTTCCAGTTGCTGAAACTGTTCGTGGCTTTAAGGAAATCCTTGATGGTAAACATGACCACTTGCCAGAAGATGCCTTCCGTGGTGTAGGTTCTATCGAAGATGTAATTGCAAAAGCTGAAAAAATGGGATTTTAAGAGGTGATCTATGGCTCAGTTAACTGTCCAGATCGTGACACCAGATGGTCTCGTCTATGATCACCATGCCAGCTATGTATCGGTTCGAACTCTGGATGGTGAGATGGGGATCTTGCCACGACATGAAAATATGATTGCGGTTTTAGCAGTTGATGAAGTAAAGGTAAAACGTATTGATGATGAAGATCACGTGAACTGGATTGCAGTAAACGGAGGCGTTATTGAAATTGCCAATGATACCATCACAATCGTTGCTGACTCTGCAGAACGTGCTCGAGATATCGATATCAGTCGTGCAGAACGTGCCAAACTTCGAGCAGAGCGTGAAATTGAAGAAGCACACGACAAACACTTGATTGACCAAGAACGTCGTGCGAAGATTGCACTGCAACGTGCCATTAACCGTATTAATGTCGGAAATAGACTATAAGAAAAAAATGAACTTGAGTTACCAAGTTCATTTTTTATGTTTTCTTAGGGAGCAAAACTGATGCAAAATTAGAATTGTCTAGAGATATAAAAGATAATTAAAAGATTGCATAGTTCAATTTGCGTAGCAGAAATCATACAAATAAACTTGATTATAGTACAATAGGATATGAATTATTAAGAAAGTTGGTTCTTTATTGGAAACGCTAGTATTTTCAATCTCCGTTTTTTTAGCAGGGGTCTTGTCCTTCTTTTCCCCTTGCATTTTCCCTCTGTTACCTGTCTATACTGGTATCTTATTGGATGATCAGGATAGTGCAAAAAGTTTTTCATTATTTGGGAAAAAAGTTGCCTGGTCAGGTTTGATTCGAACACTTTGCTTTATTGCAGGTATCTCTCTCATTTTCTTTATCTTAGGATTTGGTGCTGGTTACTTTGGTAATATTCTCTATGCAAATTGGTTTCGATATGTCATGGGAACAATTATTATCATTTTGGGCCTTCACCAGATGGAAATTTTTCATTTTAAGAAATTAGAGGTTCAAAAAAGCTTTACCTTTAAAAAATCAGATTCTAATCGTTATTGGTCAGCTTTTTTACTTGGTATTACCTTTAGCTTTGGTTGGACGCCTTGTATTGGGCCGGTTTTAAGTTCTGTCTTAGCACTTGCGGCTTCTGGAGGTAATGGCGCTTGGCAAGGAGCTATCTATACTCTTATTTACACTCTGGGAATGGCCATTCCTTTCTTGGTCTTGGCTCTAGCTTCAGGCGTAGTGATGCCTTATTTTAGTAAACTCAAGCGCCATATGATGCTACTGAAGAAAATTGGTGGTTTCCTCATTATTTTAATGGGAATTTTGTTACTATTAGGACAAGTAAATGTTCTAGCTGGTATTTTTGAATAAAGGAGAAAAAGATGAAAAAAGTAATGTTTGCTGGCTTAAGCCTCTTGTCACTAGTTGTATTGATGGCCTGTGGCGAGGAAGAGACTAAAAAGACTCAAGCACCAGAACAATCCCCAAAACAACAGCAACAAACGCCTGTACAACAAATTGCTGTTGGAAAAGAGGCTCCAGACTTCACCTTGCAATCTATGGATGGTAAAGAAGTTAAGTTATCTGATTATAAGGGGAAAAAAGTCTACTTGAAGTTTTGGGCTTCATGGTGTGGTCCATGTAAGAAAAGTATGCCTGAGTTGATGGAATTAGCAGCGAAACCAGATCGTGATTTTGAAATTCTTAGTGTCATTGCACCAGGAATTCAAGGTGAAAAAACTGTCGAGCAATTTCCACAATGGTTCCAAGATCAAGGATATAAAGATATCCCAGTACTTTATGACACAAAAGGAACCACCTTCCAAGCTTATCAAATTCGAAGCATTCCTACAGAATACCTGATTGATAGTCAAGGAAAGATTGGAAAGATTCAATTTGGTGTCATCAGCAACGAGGATGCAGAAGCAGCCTTTAAAGAAATGAACTAGAATCAAGATTTTAAAATAGTATCTATACAATCAATCCCCTAGATTTTAGATAGTATTAATCTAAGATTTAGGGGATTTTTGCTATCAATAAATTAAGTTTAAAAAAGAAGGGAGTTCTGTATTATACAGATTCCCCTTCTTTTTCTTTAAACATAATATTTATTTTTTAGCTTTAAGAAGTTTATTATATCATAGCTTCTCGTTGATAAAGCGGATAAACTGATTCCACCAAACTTTTAAGAAGAAGGCTTTTTCTACTTTCTTTTCTGCTACCATTTCAAAACTAGGACGTTCTGTGGTGATGTAACCTTGATCAATCAAGTCTGAGTCTTCATAAGTCAAATGTCCAACCACTGTTCCGGCTTCAAGTGGTGCTGGAATTGCCTTAGAATCAGGTGTGAATTGAACAGATTGAGAAGATTGATTCCCAATACGTTCAATTAGAGAAATATCATCTTTAGCAACAGCAGTGACTGTATCTTCTTTTCCGTCTTGTACAGGGACTTTGCTATCTTGATAGGCATCGCCTTTCTGAACGATTTTGCGAAGTGTGAATGTAGAAGAGATATAATCCATTAGTGAAGATGTAGCTGTGAAGCGAGCGTAAGGATTATTGTCTTGATGATCCGCATTCAAAACAACTGTGATAACCCTCATGCCTTTTTCGACAGTAGTACCAACAAAAGACTCTCCAGCCTTATCTGTGGTCCCTGTTTTTAATCCATCAAAACCACCGCGATAAGCAGGCATACCCTCTAACATGTAATTGGTAGAAGTGATTGCCATTCCAGCAAAAGTAGAAGAAGGTTTTTTCGTGATTTCTAAGACTTGTGGGTATTTTTTTATGAGGTTGCGAGCAACGATAGCGACATCATAAGCGCTGAGCTTATTTTCCTCATCTTTTTTAGAGCCTGGGTAAATGTTATCACCTAGACTCTCATTGTTAAGACCCGTCGTATTGACAACAGTGGCATCCTGAATTCCCCATTCTAAGAGCTTTGCCCTCATCATATCGACGAAATCTTTTTCTGAGCCTGCAATTTTCTCAGCTAGCGCAATAGCCGCACTGTTGGCGCTAGATACCAGGGTTGCCTCAAGTAGTTGTTCGACGGTATAATTACGAGCTTCCATAGGAACGTTACTCGCTTCAGAATTTGTCGTTAATTTGTAAGGATAATCAGAAATATCTACCGGAGTTGATAGTGTAATACTGCCGTTTTCCAAGGCTTCATAGACAAGATAAACAGTAATTAACTTTGTGATTGAAGCAATTTCAACTGGCTGGGTTGCATCTTTCTCATAGAGAATTTTACCAGTATTTGCCTCAACAGCAATTGCATGTTTAGCAGCAATATTAAAATCTTGGGCAGCAACAGTAGATGCTGAGCCAATAATGGAAAGGCTTAAAAGAGTTAAAATTATTTTTTTCATAGTAAGTTTATTCTATCATAAAGAAAAAAATATTCCCAGTTTCATGATAGAAGAAAGAAGCTTTTTTGAAAGTGTGGTAAAATAGATGAATGGAGGTACTTCATGTTTCGTAAGAATAAATTATTTTTTTGGACCAGTGAGATTTTACTATTAACCATCATCTTCTATTTATGGAGACAGATGGGAGCGATTATTACACCTTTTGTAAGCGTTGCAAACACTATAATGATTCCCTTTCTTTTAGGTGGTTTTTTATATTATTTGACCAATCCTATTGTAAATTTTTTACAAAAGTATTTCAAAATTAACCGTATCATTGGTATTTTACTAACCTTGTGTACCTTGGTCTGGGGGCTAGTTATTGGGGTAGTTTATCTTTTACCGATTTTGATTAATCAGTTGACCAGTTTGATAGCAACAAGTCAGACAATTTATAGTCGTTTGCAAGATTTGATTGTGGATTTATCTACTTATCCAGCCTTTCAAAATTTAGATATTCAAGCGACAATTCAACAATTAAATCTATCCTATGTAGATATTCTACAAAATATCTTAAATAGTGTGACGAATAGTGTTGGAAGTGTCTTATCTGCGCTCTTTAGTACCGTTTTGATTATTATCATGACCCCTGTGTTCTTAATTTATTTTTTGTTAGACGGTAACAAGTTCTTGCCGATGCTTGAACGTACTGTTTTAAAGAGAGATAAGCTACATATTGCAGGCCTATTAAAGAATTTGAATGCGACAATTGCTCGCTATATTAGTGGAGTTGCAATTGATGCGATTATTATTGGGTGTTTGGCCTTTATTGGATATAGTATTATTGGTTTAAAATATGCTTTGGTCTTCGCCATCTTTTCAGGATTAGCCAATCTCATTCCTTATGTAGGACCAAGTATTGGCTTGATTCCAATGATTATCGCTAATGTCTTTACTGATCCCCATAGAATGCTGATTGCAGTTGTTTATATGCTGATTATTCAACAAGTAGATGGAAATATCCTCTACCCTCGAATCGTTGGTGGGGTAATGAAGGTTCATCCAATTACGATTTTAGTATTGCTTTTGTTATCAAGTAATATCTATGGTGTCATTGGCATGATTGTCGCAGTACCAACCTATTCTATCTTGAAAGAAATTTCTAAGTTTTTATCACGTTTGTATGAAAATCATAAAATAATGAAAGAACGAGAAAGAGAATTAGCTAAGTAAAAGTCAGGAAATTCCTGATTTTTCTTTTTATTTAGGCAAGTGATAGGAGTGGAAGTGCCGTTTAGATTAGTAGATTAAGAATAATTCACAAAAACTTTGTAAAACACTTGCAATTTAGCTGAAATTTGATAAAATAGTAAGGAAAGTTAGACTGTATTGCCTACTGTCTATCTATAAAATATATTTTATTGGAGGCTTTTACTCAAATGGCAAAAGAAAAATACGATCGTAGTAAACCACACGTTAACATTGGTACTATCGGACACGTTGACCACGGTAAAACTACCCTAACTGCAGCTATCACAACTGTTTTGGCACGTCGCTTGCCTTCATCAGTTAACCAACCTAAAGACTATGCGTCTATCGATGCTGCTCCAGAAGAACGCGAACGCGGTATCACTATCAACACTGCGCACGTTGAGTACGAAACTGAAAAACGTCACTACGCTCACATCGACGCTCCAGGACACGCGGACTACGTTAAAAACATGATCACTGGTGCCGCTCAAATGGACGGAGCTATCCTTGTAGTAGCTTCAACTGACGGACCAATGCCACAAACTCGTGAGCACATCCTTCTTTCACGTCAGGTTGGTGTTAAACACCTTATCGTCTTCATGAACAAAGTTGACTTGGTTGACGACGAAGAATTGCTTGAATTGGTTGAAATGGAAATCCGTGACCTCTTGTCAGAATACGACTTCCCAGGTGACGATCTTCCAGTTATCCAAGGTTCAGCTCTTAAAGCCCTTGAAGGTGACACTAAATACGAAGACATCGTTATGGAATTGATGAACACAGTTGATGAGTACATCCCAGAACCAGAACGTGACACTGACAAACCATTGCTTCTTCCAGTCGAAGACGTATTCTCAATCACTGGACGTGGTACAGTTGCTTCAGGACGTATCGACCGTGGTATCGTTAAAGTCAACGACGAAATCGAAATCGTTGGTATCAAAGAAGAAACTCAAAAAGCAGTTGTTACTGGTGTTGAAATGTTCCGTAAACAACTTGACGAAGGTCTTGCCGGAGATAACGTAGGTGTCCTTCTTCGTGGTGTTCAACGTGACGAAATCGAACGTGGACAAGTTATCGCTAAACCAGGTTCAATCAACCCACACACTAAATTCAAAGGTGAAGTTTACATCCTTACTAAAGAAGAAGGTGGACGTCACACTCCATTCTTCAACAACTACCGTCCACAATTCTACTTCCGTACTACTGACGTTACAGGTTCAATCGAACTTCCAGCAGGTACTGAAATGGTAATGCCTGGTGATAACGTGACAATCGACGTTGAGTTGATCCACCCAATCGCCGTAGAACAAGGTACTACATTCTCTATCCGTGAGGGTGGACGTACTGTTGGTTCAGGTATGGTTACAGAAATCGAAGCTTAATTCGATTTAGTTCCCAGAAGAACAATTATTTAAGTCAGACACTAAAAGAATCTTGCTTTGCAAGGTTCTTTTTCATTATGTCACTATTAGTCCGTCTAGCTCCGTTAGGTGTGAGACAAATAAATGATGGCTGTGAAATATTTTTACTTTTCATGGAAAAATTGTTTTGAGAAAGGTTCCATCTTTTTTTGGGGGAGTAATTTGTTGATATAAAAAAGACAAACACTAAAATGATGTTTGTCTTTGGTGTGTAGCTCCGTTAGTTGGTCAGTTATAATTATGTTAATTAGCAAATCTGATGCAGACCGCTTCTGGGACATGGAAGTCATTAGAAAGTTCTGCAAGACGACCAGTTTCAGGATTGCGTTTAAAAACGCTTGCATTGTCAGAGTCTTGATGGATAGCAATGATAAATTCTTGATCCGGTGTCAAATCAAAATCACGTGGAGTCTGACCATGAGTCGGAACGATTTCTAACAACTCTAAACTACCGTCCGCAAGGATTGTATATACTGCGATAGAATCATGACCACGGTTAGAAGCGTAGAGGTATTTACCGTCTTTAGAGAGACGAATAGCAGCAGTACCATTAAAGCCTTCATAACCGTCTGGTAGAGTTGAAATGACTTGCATGCGTTCAAATTCGCCAACACCATCGTAGATTAGAACCTCGATAGTGCTATTAAGTTCACAAATGAGATAAGCAATTTTATAATGGTTATGGAAAATAATATGGCGTGAGCCTGCTCCTGGCTGGCTGTGATAGGTATAGAGTTTAGATAATTTTCCTTCTTGATCAAGATCATAAGTGATGACTTGGTCAGTTCCCAAGTCGCAAGTCACTAGATAGTGGTCAGGTGTTAAATCTGTATAGTGAACATGTGGAGAAGCTTGATTTTCATGTGGACCTTGGCCACTGTGTTGATCCACATCACTAAGTAGAAGACGACCATCTTCCTGACGTTTATAAACAAGGACCTGTCCCTTGTGGTAGTTTGCTGCGTACACCAAATCACGCTTTTCATCAACGGCAACATAACAGTGGGGAGCTCCTTCTTCCACGACATGATTTAATAAGGTTCCATCAGTTTGATAGGCTGCAATCCCCCCCTTATCGTCTTGACTACCAACAGTGTATAAATGTTGATGTTGGTCAAAGGCAAGGTAGGTCGGACTTGGCTCAGCTGCAAAAAGTTCTAGATTTGAAAGCTGACCAGTTTCTGTATCGAAGTCTGCCTTGTAAATCCCTTGGGAAGTCCGACGTGTATAAGTTCCAAAATAAACAGTTTCTTTCATAACTTTACCTCTTTATAAAGATAAGTCTATTATATCACAAAATGAATTTATAATATGCTATGCGGTGCAATTCAATGGAATGTAAGCACTTTAAAAAGAGTTATTTTGATTTAAAAATGGTATAATGAGAGAACAATAGAAAGGAAGTATTTATGGAACAAAAAGAGAAACATTTTAGCCTATCTTGGTTTTTCAAGTGGTTTTTGGACAACAAGGCAATTACGGTATTTTTGGTAACCTTATTATTGGGACTGAATCTTTTTATTTTAAGCAAGATTAGTTTTCTATTTTCACCTGTTTTAGACTTTTTGGCAGTCGTGATGTTGCCAGTCATTCTATCTGGTTTACTATACTATTTACTGAATCCCATTGTTGATTGGTTGGAGAAGCATAAGATTAATCGCGTCATCGCAATCAGTATTGTCTTTGTCATCATCGCTCTCTTTATCATTTGGGGCTTGGCAGTGGCTATTCCAAGTCTGCAACGTCAAGTTTTAACCTTTGCAAGAAATGTACCAATCTATCTCGAAGATGCTGATCGAGTTATTAATGATTTGGTCACCAAGCGTTTACCAGATGATTTCAGACCTCAGTTAGAGCAAGTTTTAACAAACTTCTCTAGTCAGGCTACAGTTTGGGCAAGTAAAGTTTCATCTCAGGCGGTCAACTGGGTGAGTGCCTTTATTAGCGGGGCATCTCAAGTGATTGTTGCCTTGATTATCGTTCCTTTCATGCTCTTTTACCTTTTGCGTGATGGGAAAGGCTTGCGTAACTATTTAACCCAATTCATGCCAACGAAATTGAAGGAACCTGTAGGACAGGTTTTGTCAGATGTGAATCAACAGTTGTCCAACTATGTTAGAGGACAAGTAACAGTGGCTATTATTGTAGCAGTAATGTTTATCATCTTCTTCAAAATCATTGGTCTACGCTATGCAGTTACGTTGGGGGTTACTGCTGGTATTTTAAATCTGGTTCCTTATTTGGGTAGCTTCTTAGCCATGCTTCCTGCCCTAGTATTGGGCTTGATTGCTGGGCCAGTCATGCTTTTAAAAGTAGTGATTGTCTTTATCGTAGAACAAACTATTGAAGGCCGTTTTGTCTCTCCATTGATTTTGGGAAGTCAATTAAACATCCATCCTATTAATGTTCTTTTTGTCTTGTTAACTTCAGGATCCATGTTTGGTATCTGGGGAGTCTTGCTCGGTATTCCAGTTTATGCCTCTGCTAAAGTTGTCATTTCAGCGATTTTTGAATGGTATAAGGTAGTCAGTGGCCTATATGAACTAGAGGGAGAGGAAATCAAGAGTGAACAATAGTCAACAGATGTTACAGGCCTTGGAAGAGCAAGATTTAACCAAGGCTGAGCACTATTTCGTCAAAGCTTTAGAAAATGATCCAAGTGACCTTCTGTATGAGTTAGCTACTTATCTTGAAGGGATTGGTTTTTATCCTCAGGCAAAGGAAATTTACCTGAAAATTGTAGAGGATTTTCCAGAGGTTCATCTTAATCTAGCAGCAATTGCTAGCGAGGATGGTCAAATCGAAGAAGCTTTTGCTTACCTAGAGGAAATCCAAACTGACAGTGACTTGTATGTGTCGTCTTTGGCTCTGAAGGCAGACCTTTACCAGTTGGAAGGTTTGACAGATGTGGCGCGTGAGAAATTATTGGAGGCCTTGACTTACTCAGAAGATCCTCTCTTGATATTGGGTTTAGCAGAGTTGGATAGTGAGTTGGAAAATTACCAAGAAGCTATTCAAGGCTATGCCAAGTTAGATAATCGCTCGATTTATGAGCAAACAGGCATTTCTACCTATCAACGAATTGGTTTTGCCTATGCACAGTTAGGGAAATTTGAAACGGCTACAGATTTTTTAGAAAAAGCTCTGGAGTTAGAATACGATGACCTAACAGCTTTTGAGTTGGCCAGTCTTTACTTTGATCAAGAAGAATACCAAAAAGCTGTCCTCTACTTTAAGCAACTTGATACCATTTCACCTGATTTTGAAGGCTATGAGTATGGTTACAGTCAGGCATTACATAAGGAACATCAAGTTCAAGAAGCCCTGCGTATCACTAAGCAAGGCTTAGAGAAAAATCCCTTTGAAACTCGCCTCTTGCTGGGTGCTTCACAATTCTCTTATGAATTGCATGATGCCAGTGGTGCAGAAAACTACCTCCTTACTGCAAAAGAAGACGCTGAGGATACGGAAGAAATCTTACTCCGTCTAGCCACTATTTATCTAGAACAGGAACGTTATGAGGACATTCTAGACTTGCAAAATGATGAGCCAGAGAATCTTTTGACCAAGTGGATGATTGCTCGTTCCTATCAAGAAATGGACGATTTGGATACTGCCTACGAGCATTATAAAGAGTTGGCAGGAGATTTAAAGGACAATCCAGAGTTTCTGGAACACTATATCTATCTCTTGCGTGAATTGGGCTACTTTGAGGAAGCAAAAGTCAATGCGCAAGCTTACTTAAAACTGGTTCCAGATGATGTACAAATGCAAGAATTGTATGAGAGATTGCAGGAATAAAATGTTTTAAAGCTATATCTTATCATTTTTCATAGTATCATCTACAGGTTATTTTATCTATTGTATGGTGAGAGTATATTTGAGTTGTTGTGTTTGTATTCGAATTTACAATACAATACATAAGAAGTGAGATAAGTAATATTTTTAAAAGCACAATCTTAGATTTTATAACAATAAAAAGAAAAGTTCTCATTTTATAAGAAACTCAGACTGAAAACAAAGCCCTTAGATTAAAAGTTTCTAAGGGCATTTTTTCTAAAGTCGTATAATAGATGTCAGAAAAGTTGTGAGATGTTTCCTATGTTTCATAAAGAAAATCCAGACAATAACCGCAATCAGGTTGTCTTTTACACGCTAGATGAACTCGTTCCGCAAGAACATTTTCTTAGTCAGATTGGACAAGTTATTGATTTTCCTTCATCTATGACTGAATCGTATCCAATAACCGCAAATATACTCACAAAGTTTTGATAATCAAGCTAAGTTTATGTGGAAGTTAAGATTGACTTAGATCGGAAAAACCACGGAAAACAGGGAGGGAAATTTTTTTGCATTGAAAAGTATTTTGTAGAGGTTTCAAATTTTTTAAGGATAGGAGATCTGGAGAAATAAAAAAGACAAACACTAGAATAATGTTTGTCTTCGGTATGGAGTTCTCATTTAATGAGAACCTAGTTACAATTAGTTTTTAGAAGCTTCTTGGAATTCTGGGTTTTTCCATGCTTCGTCAATGATAGCTTGTAATTCTTTAGCAGATGCTTGCATTTTTTGAGTTTCTGCGTCGTTCAATGGGATATTTACTGGACGAACAATACCATGTGCACCAACAACAGCTGGTTGACCGATAAAGACGTTTTTAACTCCGTATTGACCTTCTTGGAATACTGAAAGTGGAAGTACTGCGTTTTCATCGTCAAGGATTGCTTTAGTAATACGAGCAAGAGCTACTGCGATACCGTAGTATGTTGCACCTTTTTTGTTGATGATTGTGTAAGCTGCGTCACGAACACCTTCGAACAATTCAATCAATTCAGCTTCTTGAACATTTTGAGTGTCTTTAAGGAATTCTTCAAGGTTTACACCAGCGATGTTAGCGTGTGACCAAACAGCGAACTCAGAGTCACCGTGTTCACCCATGATGTAGGCGTGCACTGAACGAGCATCAACATCCAATTTTTCAGCAAGTGCTTGACGGAAACGAGCTGAGTCAAGTGAAGTTCCTGAACCGATAACGCGTTCTTTAGGGAATCCAGAGAATTTCCAAGTTGAGTAAGTCAAGACGTCAACGGGGTTAGCAGCAACAAGGAAGATACCTTTGAAACCTGATTCAACAACTTGAGTTACGATTGATTTGTTGATAGCAAGGTTTTTACCTACAAGGTCAAGACGAGTTTCACCTGGTTTTTGAGGCGCACCTGCAGTGATTACAACAAGGTCAGCGTCTGCACAGTCAGAGTATTGAGCTGCATAGATTTTTTTAGGTGAAGTGAAAGCAAGGGCGTGACTAAGGTCAAGCGCGTCACCAACAGCTTTTTCATGCAATTGTGGAATTTCGATAATTCCAAGCTCTTGTGCAATTCCTTGGTTAACAAGTGCAAAAGCGTAAGAAGAACCTACAGCACCATCACCGACAAGGATAACTTTTTTGTGTTGTTTAGTTGAAGTCATTATTCTAAACATCTCCTTAATTTTATTCAGGGATTTCCCCAGTTATTTCAATTCTATCACTTTTAAAAAGCTTTGTCACGGATATGCTTTGCAGTTCTTGATGTAAACGTTTTAGTGGTTTTAGATACCTGAAATATGGCGGACATTATGGTATAATATATTTTATACTAATAGTGAAATGAGGCATTTATTAATGCAGGATAGAAATTTAGTGAATGTCAATCTGACAAAGGAGATGAAGACGAGCTTTATCGACTACGCCATGAGTGTTATCGTAGCGCGGGCCCTTCCTGATGTTCGAGATGGCTTGAAACCTGTTCACCGTCGGATTCTCTACGGAATGAATGAATTGGGTGTTACTCCAGATAAACCTCATAAAAAATCTGCTCGTATTACAGGGGATGTCATGGGTAAATATCACCCACACGGGGATTTCTCTATCTATGAAGCCATGGTTCGTATGGCTCAATGGTGGAGTTACCGTTACATGCTTGTAGATGGTCATGGGAACTTTGGTTCCATGGATGGTGATGGTGCTGCCGCCCAGCGTTACACTGAGGCACGTATGAGCAAGATTGCTCTGGAAATGCTTCGTGATATTAACAAAAATACAGTTGATTTCGTTGATAACTATGATGCCAATGAACGTGAACCCTTGGTCTTGCCAGCACGCTTTCCAAATCTTTTAGTCAATGGAGCTACTGGTATTGCGGTTGGGATGGCAACCAATATTCCACCTCATAACCTGGGTGAAACCATTGATGCAGTGAAGTTGGTCATGGACAATCCTGAAGTGACCACTAAGGACTTGATGGAAGTCTTACCTGGGCCAGATTTTCCAACTGGTGCTCTTGTTATGGGGAAATCAGGTATTCATAAGGCTTATGAAACAGGTAAAGGTTCGATTGTCCTTCGTTCACGTACTGAAATTGAAGAAACTAAGACTGGCCGTGAGCGCATCGTTGTAACAGAATTTCCTTATATGGTCAATAAAACAAAGGTGCATGAGCATATTGTTCGTTTGGTTCAGGAAAAACGCATTGAGGGCATCACAGCAGTACGTGATGAGTCAAACCGTGAAGGTGTTCGTTTCGTAATAGAGGTCAAACGGGATGCATCCGCAAATGTTATCCTCAATAACCTCTTCAAGATGACCCAGATGCAAACCAACTTTGGTTTCAATATGCTTGCTATCCAAAATGGGGTGCCGAAGATTTTGTCTCTTCGTCAGATTTTGGATGCTTATATCGAGCACCAAAAAGAAGTGGTTGTTCGTCGGACACGTTTTGATAAGGAAAAAGCAGAAGCGCGTGCTCATATTTTAGAAGGTCTCTTGATTGCGCTAGACCACATCGACGA
Source organism: uncultured Streptococcus sp. (assembly GCF_915066115.1). Taxonomy (GTDB): domain Bacteria; phylum Bacillota; class Bacilli; order Lactobacillales; family Streptococcaceae; genus Streptococcus. Next base: position 14,341 of record NZ_CAJZDT010000030.1, read on the forward strand.
AGTGATTCGTATCATCCGTGCTAGTGAAACGGATGCGGAAGCACAAGCTGAGTTGATGAGTAAATTCAAGTTATCTGAACGTCAAAGTCAAGCCATTCTTGATATGCGTCTTCGTCGTTTGACAGGTTTGGAACGTGATAAGATTAAGTCTGAGTATGATGATCTCTTGGCTCTGATTGCCGATTTAGCAGATATTCTTGCTAAGCCGGAACGTGTTTCTCAAATCATTAAAGATGAATTAGACGAAGTTAAGCGTAAGTTTGGTGACAAGCGTCGTACTGAATTGATGGTCGGTGAAGTCTTGAGTCTTGAAGATGAAGATTTGATTGAAGAATCGGATGTCTTAATTACACTGTCTAACAAGGGTTACATCAAACGTCTGGACCAAGGCGAATTTACTGCTCAAAAACGTGGGGGTCGCGGTGTTCAAGGAACAGGTGTTAAGGATGATGATTTTGTCCGAGAGTTAGTGTCAACTAGCACCCATGATCACCTACTTTTCTTTACAAATAAAGGACGTGTTTATCGTCTTAAAGGTTATGAAATTCCTGAATATGGCCGTACTGCTAAGGGATTGCCAATTGTCAATCTTTTGAAATTGGATGAAGGCGAAAGTATTCAAACCATCATCAATGTTGAGTCTGAACGCAGTGATGACGCTTATCTCTTCTTCACAACCCGTCATGGTATTGTGAAGAGAACCAGCGTTAAGGAATTTGCTAACATTCGTCAGAATGGTCTCAAGGCTTTGAATCTCAAGGATGAAGATGAGCTGATTAATGTCTTGTTGACGGAAGAAGATACGGACATTATCATTGGTACCAAGTTTGGTTATGCAGTTCGCTTTAATCAATCAGCTGTTCGTGGCATGAGTCGTATCGCCACTGGTGTGAAAGGTGTGAATCTCCGTGACGGAGACACAGTTGTTGGTGCTAGTGTGATTACAGACCAGGACGAGGTTCTTATCATCACTGAAAAAGGATATGGTAAGTGCACCGTTGCGACTGAATATCCAACAAAAGGTCGTGGTGGTAAAGGGATACAAACTGCTAAAATTACTGAAAAGAATGGTTCCCTTGCTGGTCTTATGACAGTTAAAGGTGATGAAGATTTGATGATTATCACTGATACTGGTGTCATGATTCGAACTAACGTTGCCAATATTTCACAAACAGGGCGCTCAACTATGGGAGTTAAAGTGATGCGCCTGGACCAAGATGCTAAAATTGTAACCTTTACTACGGTTGCAGCGGCAGAAAAAGAAGAAGTTGGGACAGAAAACGAAACAGAAGGTGAAGCATAATGTCTCATAAAAAGAATAATAAGAAAATCAAACGAAAAAATCTGCTGACAAATATCTTGGCTGTATTTCTCATACTGATCTCTATTGCTTTAATTTTTAATGCAAAGATTCGTGATGCATTTATTGCTTGGAATAGTAATAAATACCAAGTTAGTCAAGTATCAAAAGAAAAAATAGAAGAAAATCAGGACACAGAGGGAAATTTTGATTTTGATTCAGTAAAAGCTATTTCCTCTGAAGCTGTTTTAGCCTCTCAATGGGATAATCAAAAATTACCTGTTATCGGAGGAATTGCAATACCTGAGCTTGAAATTAATTTACCTATCTTTAAGGGGATTGCAAATGTCAATCTTTTATACGGTGCGGGTACCATGAAGCGTGACCAAGAAATGGGTAAAGGGAATTATTCATTAGCTAGCCATCATATTTTCACAGGTGATAATGCTAGTCAGATGCTTTTTTCTCCACTAGATCGTGCGAAAAAAGGGATGAAAATTCACTTGACAGATAAGAATAAAGTGTATACCTATGAAATTAGTGAAGTGAAACGAGTTACACCAGATAGAGTAGATGAAATTGATGACCGAACTGGTGTTGATGAAATTACTTTAGTAACTTGTGAGGATGCAGCAGCTACTGAGCGGATCATTGTAAAGGGTGATTTGAAAGAAACAAAAGATTATTCACAAACATCTGACGAAATTTTGACAGCCTTCAATCAACCATATAAACAATTTTATTAGTTCTAAAAGAATCAGTGAAGATTAAGTTTCATTGATTCTTTTAATATTTTCATAAAATAAACTTTTATGAAATACAGAAAACGTTTCCTTA
>NZ_CAJZDT010000031.1:0-15327 GCF_915066115.1 uncultured Streptococcus sp.
CTTTCTCATATAAAAGAAATTTCTGGACTAACTTCTATTGGAAAAGAGAAACTTTTAGAAATGTATGATATAATAAAAGAATTGAAAGATTTATGAAAGAATTTTCGAAAAATTTTAAAAAATTCTGAAATATTCTTGACAGGTGATGAAAAAGGTGGTAAGATAGGAAACATCAAAAAAGAAAGCAGAAAAAGAAATGAATAAGAGACAAGCTGTAACGATGAATCAAAACTTTTACTTTAGCTACTTTAGATAGTGTTTGTAGACATGTCACCATGGATGCAAACAGTTCAAGCAATTTGTTTGTATCTATGTGGCTAAGATTTTTGATTGTGGTCCATATAGATGAATATCTAAATGGACTAGCTAAGTTGTAACTTGTTAGCTTATTTCAAGCATCCGTTTAGATATTATCTAGGCGGTTTTTTGTTTTATCTTTTCTGAGAAGGAGTTTCATTATGAAAGTTGTTCGAAAATTACTAGCCCCTCTCTTGGTAGTGGGGATTCTCTTGACCTCTCTGATTAGTTTGCATCAGTTGAAGGCAGATAAGAAAAAAGATGTGTTTCGTATCGGTATTTCGCAATTTATTACCCACCAGTCCTTAGACGCTACTAGAGAAGGGTTTGTGGATGAGCTTGCCAAGCAAGGCTATGCTGAAGGGAAAAATATCGAGATTGATTTGCAAAATGCACAGGGAGAACAACGAAACCTAAAAACGATTTCCCAGCAACTAGCAGAATCTAGTGATGTCGTTCTAGCTATCGCAACGCCTTCTGCTCAGAGCTTGGCTAATACAACACAAACGACACCGGTTATCTTTTCAGCTGTAACAGACCCTGTCAGTGCCAAGTTGGTAGAGTCAAGAGAGCATCCTGGGGGCAATGTAACTGGAACAAGTGATCAGTCATCAGATGCTATCTCAACCCAAATCAATTTGATAAAGAAAGTGTTGCCAAAAGCTAAAACAATTGGAATCCTCTATACTCAGAGCGAGCCAAACTCAGTTGTCCAAAAGGATGAAGCTAAGCGACTTCTGGAAGAAAAAGGCTTTACCGTTGTTGAAAAAACAATCTTGGACAGTAACAATGTCAAAGCGGCAGCAGAGAGTTTGATGGCAGAAGTGGATATGGTTTTTGTACCAACGGACAATATCATTTCGTCAACCATGGAAACAGTTAAGCAGGTTTCTATTAAACACAAGGTTCCAGTATTCGGTGGCTCAACGGAAATGATTGCGGTTGGTGGTTTGTATAACTACGGTACCAATTATGAAGAATTGGGACGGCAGACAGCCCGCATGTTGATTCGTGTCTTAAAAGGTGAGAAACCAGAAAATATAGCAGTTGAGTTGCCTGAAAAACTGGAATTGCATACCAATCAAGAAATGGCAGATGCACTAGGAATTGATATTAGTAAGTTGGAAAGCAAGGAATAGGGAGGTTTAAGATGAGTTTTGTATTATCTAGTTTATCAGAAGGTTTGTTGTGGTCGATTATGGCCATTGGAGTTTACTTGACTTTCCGTATTTTGGATATTGCGGATATGACTGCTGAAGGAGCCTTTCCTTTGGGGGCAGCTGTCGTTGTATCGCAGATACAGGCAGGGACAAATCCTTGGATTGCGACCTTACTTGCTTTGCTGGCAGGTATGGTAGCTGGTCTTGTATCAGGAATGCTCCACACCAAGATGAAAATCCCAGCTCTCTTGACAGGGATTGTGACCTTGACAGGGCTTTATTCAATCAATATTAAAATCATGGGCAGTGTGCCCAACCTTTCCTTGGGAGATTCTTCAACTGTCTTTAAACAATTGGCGAGCTTGGGGCTGACAAATGAAGAAGCTGTTTTCTCATTCAGTTTGGCCTGTCTCCTACTTGTTTGTTTGGTCTTGACTCTTTTGATGAAAACGGAGATTGGATTGGTCTTGCGTTCGACTGGGGACAATATTCCGATGAGTGAGGCTAATGGGGTCAATGTAGACACCATGAAGATTGTTGGTTACATGATTTCAAATGGTTTGATTGCCCTGTGTGGTTCCTTGTTCGCTCAAAATGATGGATTTTCAGACGTAACCTCTGGGACAGGAACCATCGTTGTTGGTTTGAGTGCAGTTATTATTGCAGAAGTTTTGATACACGACTTGACCATTGGAGGTCGCTTGTTATCTATCGGAATCGGTGCCATTGTTTACCGTTTGATTATTTTAAATATCTATGAAATTCCAAATCTAGATCAAAACCTGGTACGTCTCTTTAATGCAATCTTGCTAGCCTTAGTGTTATTTGCACCAGAACTGCAAAAGAGATTAAAGATTCGTGGTTTGAAACTGAGAAATGAATAGGAGGAGAAAGTTATGGCAAGTTTGTTAACACTTGAAAATATTCACAAAACCTTTGAAGCAGGGACGGTCAATGAGAACCATGTCCTCAAAGGATTAGACTTAGAGGTTGAAGAGGGAGATTTTATCTCTGTGATTGGTGGAAATGGAGCAGGGAAATCCACTTTGATGAATATCTTGGCTGGCAATCTATCGGTGGATGAAGGGGACCTTTTATTGGCAGGCAAATCCATTAAAAATCTTAGTGTAAGAAAGAGAGCCAAGGATATTGCCCGTGTTTTTCAAGATCCTAAGATGGGAACAGCTTCTCGTTTGACGATTGAGGAGAATATGGCTATTGCCTTGAGACGTGGGCAGAAGAGAGGGCTTGGTTGGGGCGTGAAGGAGAAGGAGAGAATCCAGTTCCAAGAGGCCTTGAAAGAGTTGAATATTGGCCTTGAAAATCGCTTGAAAGTGGATACCCAATACCTTTCAGGAGGACAAAGACAGGCCTTGACCCTAGTCATGGCAGCTCTGGTGAAACCTAAACTTTTGCTTTTGGATGAACACACTGCGGCGCTTGATCCGAAAACGAGTCAAATGGTGATGGACTTGACGCAAAAGATTGTGGAACACCATCAGTTGACGACTTTGATGATTACCCACGATATGAACCATGCGATTGAGTACGGCAATCGTATCATTATGCTCTATCAGGGTAAGATAGTGGTGGATGTCAAGGGAGAGGAGAAAAAGCATCTGACGGTTGAAAATCTCATGCATCTCTTCCAGAAAAATAGTGGTCAAAGTCTGGTCAGTGATGAATTGGTTTTGGGATAAAGAAAAACACCACACTTTGTAAGGAAACAAGGTGCGGTTGTATTTTATCTCTTAGACCAGGTTCTCTTCATAAAGAGAAGTAAGATAGGATAAATCTCCAAGCGCCCTGCAATCATTGCAAAGGAGAGGAGAATTTTTGAGATAGGACTAAAGATTGAGAAACTAGAAGTGGTTCCTAGAACAGGCCCGATATTATTGAAACAGCTAAAGACAGCGCTGGTCACAACTAGGAAATCATTGCTATCTAGGCTGACAATAAAGATAAGTGCTAGCAAAATCATAGAATAGATGACAAAGTACTTGAGAATTTTATGCTGGGTATCTTTGTCAATCACCGTTTTATTAACATGGAGGGTCAAAACACGGTGGGGTGATAGGATTGATAAAATCTGGTTTTTAGCAATTTTTGAAAGGATAAGGCCTCGAATAACCTTGAGTCCACCTGCGGTTGAACCAGCAGAACCACCGATTCCCATGAGGAAGAGGAGGATAAACTGGGAGAAGAGGGGCCAGTTGGTAATATCTCCGTAACCAAAACCAGTCGTCGTAATGATATTGGAAACCTGGAAGAAGGCCATTTCAAAGCTCTTTGAAAATCCCGGGTAGAGGTAGAGAGTATTGAGGCTGATCAATCCTGTAGAAACCAGCACGATGACCAAGTAAGCCCGAAGTTCTTCGTCACCAAAGAAGGCTTTGACGCGACGGAGCATGAGGTAGTAGTAGAGGTTGAAATTTACCCCAAAAACCAAAACTCCGATACTAACTAGATAGGTAATCAGTGAGCTACCATAGTGGGCGATTCCATCGTTATAGACTGTAAAACCTCCTGTACCTGCTGTTCCCATGGCAATGACAAAACTATCAAATAGGGGCATGCCAGCCAGATAATAGATGATGACAAAGAGGGAAAAGAGAGCTAGATAAAGGAGATAGAGAATCTGGGCAGTGTTTTTTAGTTTGGATACTACTTTACCAAAAACAGGGCCAGGAACCTCAGCCTTCATTACTTCTAGGTGGCTATTCTTGGCATTATCCATAATAGCAAGCGCAAAAACAAGCACCCCCATCCCTCCAATCAAGTGGGTAAAACTTCGCCAGAAGAGGAGGGAGCGACTGAGAACTGAAACGTCGTTCAGAATAGTTGCTCCGGTAGTTGTAAAGCCAGAACTAATCTCAAAAAAGGCATCGATAACGCTGGGAATCTGCCCAGCAAAGACAAAGGGGAGACCGCCAAAGAAAGACCAAAGGATCCAACAGAGGGCAACAATCAAGATTCCCTCCTTGGCATAAATCCGTTGATTTTTTGGTTTTTCCAAACTCCCTGAACCGCCCAGCAATACGAGAATCCCTATGGTCGAAAAGAGGGCTGTAAAGACTTGGCTCGATTCACGGTAATAGATAGCAACAGCCACAGGAACCAAAAGAAGAACAGCTTCAATCAAAAGCAACTTTGAAAGGAGGTAGCGAATCATACTTTTATTCATCTCTTACCTCGCAATCAAGTCATAAATCTTGGTGATATTCGGCAACAAGGTCGTTACTAGAAGTTTGTCTCCGACTTCAAGCATATCTTCCCCAGTAGGGAAAATAGTTTTGCCTTTTCGGATGATAGCTGCAATAAGAACCCCTTTTTTCAGTTTCAGTTGAGAAAGAGGTTTGGCAGTCATTTTATTGGCTTCCTTGATATGGAATTGCAGGGTTTCGATTTGGCCATTAGCTAGATGGTGCATGGCCTGAAGGTCTGAATACTGGGCATTAACCCGACCACGAATAAAGTGCATAATCGTATCTACAGCAATGCTTTTAGGTGTGATGATACTTGAAAAATCAGGCGCATTGATAATCTCGAGGAGACTGGTACGATTGACCTTGGTGATATTTTTTTGTACACCTACCCTGTCAAGGAACATAGAGGTAATCAGATTTTCCTCATCAACCCCTGTCAGTGTTGCAACGGCATCATAGTTTTGAGCACTTTCTTCCAGCAGGATATCTTTTGCGGTACCATCTCCTTGAACGATGTAGAGATTTGGGAATTTCTCGCTAAAGAAGCTGGCGATTTCGGGATTGATTTCGATGACTTTAGTATCGATACGACTATCTTTGAGAATGCCTAGTAGATAATAGGCAATTCTACCTGCACCAACGATGAGAAGGCTCTTCACGGCACGTGATTTGAAATAATTATGGAAGAGCATCATATCAACACGGTTACCAGTGACAAAGATTCTATCTTTATCCTGTATCGTCATGTCACCACTTGGGATGATAATTTGATGATTCCTCTCTATAGCGCAGACAATAACATTGCCAAATTTTTTACGAAAATCAGAAATGGGCATTTGGCAAAGACCGCTGGAAGATTTAACAGTGAATTCCATCAAACTGACCCGTCCCCCAAAGAAACGTTCGACAGAGAGAGCATTTGGGAAGTCAATGATATTGGCAATAGCGCGGGCAGCCAAGAGTTCAGGATTAACGATAAGAGAAAAACCGAGAATATTTTTTTCTTTGAAATAAGAGTTAGAATATTCAGGGTTCCGTACCCGAACGATGGTTTCTTTAGCTCCCATTTTTTTGGCTAGAACGGCTGCAATCATGTTCACTTCATCGTACTCAGTCAGGGCGATAAAGATATCACAATCCTGGACACTAGCTTGCTCAAGGATTGTGAAATCGGCACCGTTACCGAGGATACCCATGATATCAAAGCGATTAACAATATGATTGAGAACAGCTTCGTCTTGCTCAATCAGCAAAACATCATGCTTTTCTGCAACCAAGGAGCGACAGAGGGCAAAACCGACTTTTCCTCCTCCGACAAGGATAATTTTCATATTAAAACCTACTTTTTCATGATGTAACTATCATACCCTTTTTCAAGAAAAAATGCACCTACTAGCTAATAACAAGAGCTTTTAATGGAATTTTGTTATAAGGTAAAACTATACCCTAACCAATTGAAATAGCTATTAGCGACTTTCTCTGAAATGTGGTAAGATAAAGGGTACACAAGGAGACAAAATGAATAATAATTTACTGGTATTACAATCAGACTTTGGTCTGGTAGATGGTGCGGTATCGGCTATGATTGGAGTGGCTTTAGAAGAGTCTCCAACCTTAAAAATCCATCACTTGACGCACGATATCACGCCTTATAATATTTTTGAGGGGAGCTATCGTCTCTTTCAGACGGTGGATTACTGGCCTGAGGGAACGACTTTTGTATCGGTTGTCGATCCAGGTGTCGGTTCGAAACGTAAGAGTGTGGTTGCCAAGACTGCAAAAAATCAATACATTGTCACGCCAGATAATGGGACGCTTTCCTTTATCAAGAAACACGTTGGAATTGTGGCTATTCGTGAGATTTCTGAAGTAGCTAATAGACGTCAAAATACAGAGCATTCTTATACTTTCCACGGTCGGGATGTCTACGCCTATACTGGAGCTAAACTAGCCAGTGGTCACATTACTTTTGAGGAAGTAGGGCCTGAGCTCAGCGTGGATCAGATTGTAGAACTTCCAGTCGTTGAGACCATCATTGAATATCATCTGGTCAAGGGAGCTATTGATATTCTGGATGTACGTTTTGGTTCGCTTTGGACCTCTATCACGCGAGAAGAATTTTACAAACTGGAACCAGCATTTGGTGACCGTTTTGAAGTGACTATCTATCATGCAGATATGCTGGTCTATCAAAATCAGGTTGTCTATGGCAAATCATTTGCAGATGTGAGAATTGGGCAACCAATCCTTTACATCAACTCTCTCTATCGTTTAGGTCTGGCTATCAACCAAGGTTCTTTTGCCAAGGCTTATAATGTGGGTGTCGGTTCATCTTGGACCATCGAAATAAAGAAAATAGAATCATAAAATAGGAGAATATAGATGAAAAATCAATCAATTAAACAAGTTGTTGCTATCGGTGTTGGAGCTGCGCTCTTTGTTGTTATCGGGATGATCAGCATTCCGACACCTGTTCCAAATACAAGCATCCAGCTTCAGTATGCGGTACAGAGCCTCTTGTCAATCATTTTTGGCCCTCTAGTTGGTCTACTTGTTGGTTTAATCGGTCATGCGGTGAAGGACTCTCTTGCTGGCTACGGTCTTTGGTGGACTTGGATTATTGCTAGCGGTCTCTTTGGTCTAGCTGTCGGACTCTTTAGAAAATACATTCGAGTAACACAGGGTGTTTTTGAGTTGAAGGATATTGTCTTCTTTAACCTCATTCAGATTATTGCAAATGCTCTTGTTTGGGGTGTCTTGGCACCACTTGGAGATGTTGTGATTTATCAAGAAGCTGCAGAAAAAGTATTTGCCCAAGGGATTGTTGCAGGTATTGCAAACGCGGTGACTATAGCTATCGCAGGAACCCTTCTCTTGCTAGCTTATTCACGTACGCAGACTCGTTCAGGAAGTTTGAAAAAGGATTAATATAAGGGAAAAGGCTGGGCAACCGGTCTTTTTCACTATTTATAGGCTAGTCAGGTAAGCAATCTAGGCTAGGAATCTTGTGGGAGCTAAGTTTTTAAGAGAAGAGTCTGCAAGAAGGGTTTAATTTATGATAAAATAGAAGTCTAAGAAGCGAATGAAGAGAGTAAGATGAAAGAAGCTATAATTGAGTGGAAGGATTTCTCTTTCCGGTATGAAACACAACAAGAACCGACCTTGCAAGGAGTGGACTTAACCATTTACAAGGGAGAGAAAGTCTTAATTGTTGGGCCATCTGGGTCAGGTAAGTCTACCTTGGGTCAGTGTTTGAATGGGATTATTCCCAATATTTACAAGGGTCAGACGTCTGGAGAATTTTTGATCAAGGGGCAAGCGGCCTTTGATATGAGTATCTATGATAAGTCTCATCTGGTCAGCACGGTTTTGCAGGATACAGATGGGCAGTTTATCGGTTTATCCGTGGCAGAGGATTTGGCTTTTGCTCTAGAAAATGATGTAACAAGTTTAGAAGAGATGAAAAGCCGTGTTCATAAATGGTCTGAAAAGCTGGACCTTCTTTCTTTACTGTCTCAGCGTCCTCAGGATTTGTCAGGTGGACAAAAGCAGCGAGTCAGTCTGGCTGGTGTCTTGATTGATGAGAGTCCGATTCTTTTGTTTGATGAGCCACTCGCCAATCTGGATCCCAAGTCAGGTCAGGATATTATCGAATTGATTGATCAGATTCATAAGGAGGAGGGGACGACGACACTTATTATCGAGCACCGTTTGGAGGACGTTCTGCATCGTCCTGTGGATCGGATTGTCTTGATAAACGATGGTCGTATCCTCTTTAATGGGAGCCCTGACCAGCTACTGGCGACTGATCTATTGACCCAAAATGGAATTCGAGAACCCCTTTATCTAACCACTCTCCGTCAATTGGGTGTGGATTTAAAGAAGGAAGAACAATTAGCAAATCTGGATAACTTGTCTATCTCAAAAGGCCAGATTCAGTTACAGACGGAATTGGCAAAAGAAACCCAAGAATTGCAGTCACTCTTTAGACTAGAGGATGTGTCCTTTTCTTATGATGATAGACCAATTTTAAAATCTATTCATCTGGATATTAAAAAGGGCGAAAAGATTGCCATTGTCGGAAAAAATGGAGCAGGGAAATCGACTCTAGCCAAGGCCTTAAGTAGCTTTATTCAGACTGAAGGCCGCTATCTTTGGGAAGGACAGAATATCAAAGGAGATTCTGTTGCAGAGCGGGCAGAACGAGTAGGCTATGTGCTGCAAAATCCCAATCAAATGATTTCAACCAATATGATTTTTGATGAGGTGGCTCTAGGGCTTCGTTTGCGAGGTGTGGACGAGCAGGAAATTGAAACGAGAGTCTATGAAACCTTGAAAATCTGTGGATTGTATGAATTCCGTAATTGGCCCATTTCTGCCCTGTCATTTGGTCAGAAAAAGCGTGTCACGATTGCATCGATTTTGGTCTTAGGAGCTGAAATTATCCTCCTAGATGAACCGACTGCAGGTCAAGACCAGAAGAACTATACTGAGATTATGGAATTTCTCGAAGAACTGCATCAAAAAGGGCATACGATTGTCATGATTACGCATGATATGCAATTGATGCTGGATTATTCAGACCGAGCCCTCGTCATGGTGGACGGGGAATTGATTGCCGATACGGATCCAGCTAGTCTGTTGAGTAATCCCGAGTTGTTAGTAAAAGCCAATCTAAAAGAGACCTCTATCTTCAACTTGGCTAAGAAGCTCGACGTGGATCCACTTGCTTTAACGGCATTTTACAAAGAAAGGAGAGAAGGATGCAAGCTAAATTAATTGGTTACCAGCATAGAGATACTGTGATTCATCGCTTGTCAGGAGCTGGGAAACTTCTCTTTTTCATCCTCGTGTCCTTGGCGGCCATGATTAGCTATGATACCAAACTGCTTGTTCTGATTGCCATCTTTTCGGTTTTTCTCCTCTATTTGTCAGAAATCCGCTTTAAAGATGTTTCCTTTGTAGCAGTTTTTGCGACGGTATTTGCCGTTTTAAACGTTTTGATGGTCTATCTCTTTTCTCCCGAGTATGGGGTTGGACTTTACGGAGAGAGAAGTGTGATTTGGCAGGGAATCGGTGCCTACACTCTGACCAGTCAAGAACTCTTTTATTTGCTAAATTTGGCTATTAAGTACCTTTGCACTATTCCTCTGGCTATTATCTTTTTGATGACAACCCACCCTAGTCAGTTTGCTTCCAGTTTAAATCAAATTGGTGTGCCCTATAAGATTGCCTATTCTGTTAGCCTGACCTTACGCTATATTCCAGATTTGCAGGAAGAATTCTTTACTATCAAGATGTCTCAGGAGGCGCGTGGGATGGAATTATCCAAGAAAGCTTCTCTTATGCAACGAATCAAAGGCAATCTGCGCATTATTACTCCCTTGATTTTTAGCTCGTTAGAACGCATTGATACCATTGCGACCGCCATGGAGCTTCGACGCTTTGGGAAAGAGAAAAAACGCACTTGGTATAGTTACCAGGCCTTGAAAAAAGGAGATTATATTACCTTGCTCTTGGCTGCCTTGTTTTTAGTAGCTAGTTTACTACTTATCTTGCAGAATCAGGGACGATTTTACAACCCTTGGAAATAGCTTGAAAAAATTGAAAAAATCAAGTCGTTTCTATTGACAATGATTCTGAAAGTGTTATACTAAGAAAGTAGTTTCGCTGATTTACTTCAAACCTGTTGTGAGGTAAGTTAACGATGCCTTAACCACGCTGTTTGCTGAGCTTGACTCCGGGCAGTGTGGCTATTTTTTTGCAATGGTGAAAGGAAGCAAGTCATGACAAATCACATTGTATTATTTGAACCTCAAATTCCACAAAATACAGGTAATATCGCGCGTACTTGCGCTGCGACCAATTCTCCCCTCCACATCATCAAGCCTATGGGCTTTCCTATCGATGACCGCAAGATGAAGCGGGCTGGATTGGATTATTGGGATAAGCTAGAGATTTATTTTTACGAGAGTTTGGAAGATTTTATGTCTCAGATGAAGGGTAAACTCTATCTGATTTCGAAATTCGCGGAAAAAGTCTATTCTGAGGTGGATTTATCGACTGATGAGGACCATTATTTCCTCTTTGGGCGTGAAGACAAGGGCTTACCTGAGGATTTTATGCGGGAACATCCTGAGAAAGCTCTCCGTATTCCTATGAATGATGAACACGTCCGTAGCCTCAATGTCTCTAATACAGTATGCATGATTGTTTACGAAGCCCTCCGCCAGCAGAACTTTGCAGGTCTTGAGCTTGTTCATACCTATGAAGTGGATAAATTGAAATAAAAAATGAAAATGAAAATGAAAATGAACAAAATGCTTGCGCTTGCAAGCGTTTTTTGTTATGATAAAAGAGTCTTCAGGGCAGGGTGTAATTCCCGACCGGCGGTAAATTTGACTAGCTATTTTAGCTTTCTTTTCGTTGTCTTGTCTCGATATACTTTAAGTATTATCTTCGACTGCGACGCCTAGATAAATCTAAAATATCTTAGTCAAATAAGTCCGCGAGCGCAAGCTGATGTGGTGAGATTCCACAACCGACAGTATAGTCTGGATGGGAGAAGACGAAAGAATAGCTTTGTCTGTTCTGATAGATTTATAGCTGGATTGTAACCGCTTGCTTGAATTTCCTTAATAGAGTAAGAGGGAAGATTTGGGATATAAAAAGTGAGAATAGATAGAGGAATCCTTTCTAACTTCTTCTGATTTTATAGAAAATTGGAGGAACCTGTTATGACAAACACACGTCGACTTTCGACCATTGCAATTCTATCAGCCATCTCATTTGTGCTGATGTACTTTGACTTTCCGCTTTTACCAGCGGCATCCTTCCTTAAGATCGAATTTAGTATCTTGCCAGTCCTTGTGGGCTTAGTGGTCATGGATTTGCCTGCTGCTCTAGGAGTTCTCTTGCTTCGCTCACTCTTGAAATTACTTCTTAACAGTCAGGGAGTGAATACTTACATTGGTTTGCCAATGAATATCGTAGCTTTGGGAGTTTTTGTCATCGTATTTGCTTTGATTTGGAAAAAGGAACGGACAACCCTTCGTTTCCTACTAGGATCTCTAGCTGGAACTATTGGCTTGACCGTGGCTATGTTGGTTCTCAACTATGTTTATGCTGTTCCTTTGTACGCTAAGTTTGCTAACTTTGATATTGGAAAAATTTTGGGACTTTCCAACTACCTAATGACTATGGTATTACCTTTTAACTTGATTGAGGGTGTAATCTTTTCCGTTTCATTCTGGTTGTTGTATGTTCTCTTGAAACCAACCTTAAAACATTATGAGAGATAAACAAACATTTTTAATGAAGGGCAGTTTTGCCCTTTTACTTTTCGTTATTCTTGGCTACATGGTCAAATTTTACCCTGAAACGCTGGTCGGTTTTGACCAATCGATTCAGACTGCCGTTCGAGGAGACTTGCCAGATTACTTGACTATTCTTTTTAGGGCCATCACACGCTTGATTGATATTCCAGTGATTATCACTTGGGTTGCTATTGTAGCTTTTGTCTTTTATCGTAAGCGATGGAAGATAGAAAGTTTTTTTATGCTAGGGAATTTGACTTTAGCTGGACTTTTAATCGTGATCTTTAAAAATATTTATCAGCGCCCACGACCAGCTATCTTACACTTGGTAGAGGAGAAGGGATTTTCTTTTCCAAGCGGTCATTCTCTGGCTGTAACCTTGATGGTCGGCTCTCTGATTGTTATTCTTAGTCAGCGGATTAAAGATCCGGTCTGGAGAAAAATCGTGCAAATCGTCCTTGGTCTCTACCTAGTCAGTGTGCTGGTATCAAGGGTCTATCTGGGAGTTCACTATCCATCAGATGTCCTTGCCAGTCTCTGTGTGGGCTTGGGAGTCCTGTTTATCGAGTTTCCCTTCTATGACAAGCTCCGATTCCAATGGCGATTTAAAGGCAAGCAGAAGTGAGTATCAAATTCCTTTGAGGAGAAAGAAATGAAAGTCAATATAGCAGATCTTCATCCGACTCAACTATACTTATCAGAAAAGAAGTTGCAAGATATTCAGATGCTTTACCAGTCGGCAGAAACAATCCAAGTCGATCCAATCAGTATTCTTGCCTTTGGAAATTGCTTGTTGATTACAGATGGACATCACAGGGCTTATCAGGCTTTATTGGCAGGTCGGGATACGATTTCTGCTGAGTGGGATAGAGATGGTGGTGATGAACTATATCATCTCTATGCGCAAGCTTGTGAGGAAAGAATGATTTACTCTGTTCTGGATTTAAAAAATCATATCTTAGCTCAAGATGAGTATGAAGCAAAATGGTATAACTGGTGTGATGGTTTTAATCAAGCAGCAACTATTTTGTTGAAAAGGAAAGCAGATGAAACGGATTTTACAAATAGATAATGCACTGCGTCTTGTTCCTTATTATAAGGTCAATCATTGTGAAGAAGCTTTTGCTTGGTATCAGGATGTGAACTTGGTTCACCTCGTAGATGGTGTGAAGAGACCTTACAGTCCAGCGTCCTTGGAAGCTATGTATTCTTATTTGGATCAGCATGGTGAGCTTTTTTGGATTGAAGTCAAGGAGAAGGGAGAATGGTTTCCAATTGGGGATGTTACACTATCTCAGGATAATCTCCCCATTGTGATTGGGAATCCCGCTTACCAACATCGAGGGATTGGGAAAAAGGTTCTAAGTACTTTGATTGAATTGGCTCGAGTAAAAGGATGGAAAGAATTGAAAGTCAAGGAAATCTACACCTACAATCATGCTTCTAGGAGGTGTTTCAAGTCGCTTGGATTTGTGGAAGATGGAGCAACGGAAAAAGGAACGAGTTTTATACTGAAATTAGTCTAATCTAACTTGTTTTTTAACTAAAAATCTGATAAACTAAGTAGTAATTGAATAGAAATCTGCAAGACTAGTAACTCAAGGGAAGTATATCAGGGAGGAGAGCCGTGACTGCAAGCTCTCTATATGAAAGCTGGGTGAATTCACTTGCGCATGGATTTAGAAATGAAGGTCTGACTTGTCAGATGAAAACGGATGGTACCGCGTGTCAACGCTCCGAGTGGAGTTTTTGGCATGTGGTTTTCTTTTTATCTACGAGAGACTGATGGAGGAATTATGTCAACTATTGAAGAACAATTAAAAGCGCTTCGCGAAGAAACGCTGGCTAGCTTGAAGCAGATTACTGCTGAAAACGAAAAAGAGATGCAAGACTTGCGTGTCTCTGTCCTTGGGAAAAAGGGTTCGCTTACGGAGATTCTTAAAGGAATGAAAGATGTTTCTGCTGAGATGCGTCCAATCATTGGGAAACACGTCAATGAAGCGCGCGATGTCTTGACAGCTGCCTTTGAAGAAATAGCTAAGCTCTTGGAAGAAAAGAAAGTCGCGGCTCAGCTGGCTAGCGAGAGTATCGATGTGACGCTTCCAGGTCGTCCTGTTGCGACTGGTCACCGTCACGTTTTGACACAAACCAGTGAAGAAATCGAAGATATTTTCATTGGAATGGGTTACCAAGTCGTGGATGGTTTTGAAGTGGAGCAAGACTACTATAACTTTGAACGTATGAACCTTCCAAAAGACCACCCAGCTCGTGATATGCAGGATACTTTCTATATCACTGAAGAAATCTTGCTCCGTACCCACACGTCTCCAGTGCAGGCGCGTGCTATGGATGCCCATGATTTCTCTAAAGGTCCTTTAAAAATGATCTCACCAGGGCGTGTGTTCCGTCGTGACACAGACGATGCGACCCACAGTCACCAGTTCCACCAAATTGAAGGCTTGGTTGTTGGGAAAAACATCTCTATGGCAGACCTTCAAGGAACGCTTCAGTTGATTGTCCAAAAAATGTTCGGTGAAGAGCGTCAGATCCGTCTGCGTCCATCTTACTTCCCATTCACAGAGCCATCTGTTGAGGTGGATGTTTCTTGCTTCAAGTGTGGTGGAGAAGGCTGTAACGTATGTAAGAAAACAGGTTGGATCGAAATTATGGGTGCCGGTATGGTTCACCCACGTGTCCTTGAAATGAGTGGTATCGATGCGACTGTTTACTCTGGATTTGCCTTTGGTCTTGGACAAGAGCGTGTAGCTATGCTCCGTTACGGAATCAACGATATCCGTGGATTCTACCAAGGAGATGTCCGCTTCTCAGAACAGTTTAAATAATGATTAGAAAAGTAGAAATGGCAGATGTTGAGGTGTTGGCTAAAATTGCCAAACAAACCTTTCGTGAAACATTTGCTCATGATAATACAGAAGAGCAGTTACAGGAATACTTTGAAGAGGCTTATAGTCTGAGAGTTTTGTCAACTGAGTTGGAAAATCCAGAATCCGAAACCTATTTCATTATGCATGAAGAGGAGAGAGCTGGTTTTCTCAAAGTCAACTGGGGAAGTGCTCAAACTGAGAGAGAATTAGAGGACGCTTTTGAAATTCAACGCCTCTATGTGCTACAAAAATTCCAAGGATTTGGATTCGGTAAGCAACTATTTGAATTCGCTCTTGAACTTGCTACAAAAAATAGTTTTTCCTGGGTTTGGTTAGGTGTTTGGGAGCATAATACAAAAGCTCAAGCGTTTTATAATCGATATGGTTTTGAAAAATTTAGCCAACATTATTTTATGGTTGGCCAAAAAGCAGACTCGGTTTGCTTCTCCGCGAACACATACGC
>NZ_CAJZDT010000032.1:0-14942 GCF_915066115.1 uncultured Streptococcus sp.
TACCTCTCAAGTACAGCCTGCTGCTAGCTTCCTAGTTTGCTCTTTGATTTTCATTGAGTATTAGAATAACAATTATTGTTGTAATTAGCAACTATTATTTTACTGGAATAGTAGAATATATATTCAGTCAAGAGATTCTTAAATAGTTCACAAATTGAATAAGGTATATTTTTTTAGACTTATACATCAAATAAAAATAAATGGATTAAAACGAACGTTTATGGTATAATATTAGTAAATGATTCGCAAAAGAGGTTGAAAAATGAAGCTGTTAGTTGTCGGTTCGGGTGGTCGTGAGCATGCCATTGCTAAGAAGTTGCTTGAGTCAAAAGACGTTGAAAAAGTCTTTGTAGCTCCTGGGAATGACGGGATGACTCTGGATGGTCTGGAATTGGTAAATATCTCTATTTCCGAACATTCTAAATTGATTGAGTTTGCAAAGGCCAACGATATCGCATGGTCCTTCATTGGTCCAGATGACGCCCTTGCGGCTGGGATCGTGGATGATTTCCATGCAGCTGGTCTCAAAGCCTTTGGTCCGACAAGATTGGCAGCTGAGCTGGAGTGGTCCAAGGATTTTGCCAAGGAAATCATGGTCAAATACGGCGTTCCGACGGCAACCTATGGCACATTCTCAGACTTTGAGGAAGCCAAGGCCTATATCGAAAAGCATGGTGCGCCTATCGTAGTCAAGGCGGATGGCTTGGCGCTTGGGAAGGGTGTCGTCGTTGCGGAGACGGTTGAGCAAGCGGTCGAAGCCGCTCATGAGATGCTTTTGGACAATAAATTTGGTGACTCAGGTGCGCGTGTGGTCATCGAAGAATTCCTTGACGGAGAAGAGTTCTCTCTTTTTGCCTTTGTCAATGGCGATAAGTTCTACATCATGCCGACAGCGCAAGACCACAAACGTGCCTATGATGGCGATAAGGGACCTAATACAGGTGGTATGGGTGCCTATGCGCCACTTCCACATTTGCCACAGAGCGTGATTGACACAGCGGTTGATACTATTGTCAAGCCGGTTCTTGAAGGTATGATCAAAGAAGGTCGTCCTTATCTGGGTATCCTTTATGCAGGGCTTATCCTGACAGCAGATGGTCCTAAAGTCATCGAATTCAATGCTCGATTTGGAGATCCTGAAACGCAAATCATCTTGCCTCGTTTAACATCTGACTTTGCACAAAATATTACGGATATCCTCGATGGCAAGGAGCCAAACATCACTTGGACGGATAAGGGTGTGACTCTGGGCGTGGTTGTCGCGTCAAACGGCTACCCGCTAGACTATGAAAAAGGTGTTGAATTGCCAGCAAAAACCGAGGGAGATATCATCACCTACTATGCAGGGGCTAAGTTTTCGGAAAATAGCAGAGCACTGCTATCCAACGGCGGACGTGTTTATATGCTCGTCACCACAGCAGCCACTGTCAAAGAAGCCCAAGACACTATCTACCAAGAACTCGCCCAACAAAACACAGAAGGCCTCTTCTACCGAACTGATATAGGAAGCAAGGCAATTAAGTAAAGATATAAGAATAACGCGACAAAGTCGCCAAATACGATAATGGTCACCGTGGTGAAAAGACCGGAACAGTGAATGTTCCGGTCGGGGAAAACTTTGAGACCCTAGGCTCAAAGTTTAGGAATGAAACCGAAGGTTTGCTGCCGTCCCTCACAATCTAAGGTGATCGAAAAAAGAAAGAAAAAGAAAAATATGATTAAACCAATTATTTCCATCATCATGGGCTCAAAATCCGACTGGGCAACCATGCAAAAAACCGCCAAAGTCCTCGATCGCTTCGGTGTAGCCTACGAAAAGAAAGTTGTATCTGCTCACCGTACGCCAGACATTATGTTCAAGCATGCAGAAGAAGCCCGTAGCCGTGGTATTAAGGTTATCATCGCAGGCGCTGGAGGCGCAGCCCATTTGCCAGGTATGGTAGCAGCTAAAACTACTCTTCCAGTCATTGGTGTACCAGTCAAATCACGTGCCCTTAGTGGCGTGGACTCGCTCTACTCTATCGTTCAGATGCCGGGCGGTGTGCCTGTGGCAACCATGGCTATCGGGGACGCGGGTGCGACCAATGCGGCTCTCTTCGCCCTCCGTCTCCTCTCAGTAGAGGATCAGGCTATCGCGACAGCTTTGGCTGATTTCGCAGAGGAGCAAGGAAAAATCGCAGAGGAGTCTACAAATGAGCTCATCTAAAACAATCGGAATCATCGGTGGTGGGCAACTTGGTCAGATGATGGCCATTTCTGCTATCTACATGGGCCACAAGGTTATCGCGCTGGATCCTGCGGCGGATTGCCCAGCCTCTCGCGTGGCGGAAATCATCGTGGCTTCTTATAACGATGTGGAAGCTCTTCGTCAGCTGGCTGAGCGATGCGATGTCCTGACCTATGAGTTTGAAAATGTCGATGCTGACGGTTTGGATGTTGTTATCAAGGATGGACAACTCCCACAAGGGACAGACCTGCTCCGCATTTCTCAAAATCGTATTTTTGAAAAGGACTTTCTCTCAAATAAGGCACAAGTCACTGTGGCACCCTACAAGGTCGTGACTTCTAGCCAAGACTTGGCAGATATTGACCTATCGAAAAACTATGTCCTCAAGACGGCGACGGGTGGCTACGATGGGCATGGACAAAAGGTTATTCGTTCAGAAGCAGACTTGGCAGAAGCCTATGTGCTAGCAGACTCAGCAGACTGTGTCTTGGAAGAATTTGTCAACTTTGATCTTGAAATTTCTGTCATCGTATCAGGAAATGGCAAGGATGTGACAGTCTTCCCAGTTCAGGAAAATATACACCGCAACAACATTCTTTCAAAAACCATTGTGCCAGCTCGTATTTCTGATAGTCTAGCTGACAAAGCTAAAACTATGGCTGTGCAAATCGCAGAACAGCTTAATCTGTCTGGAACTCTTTGCGTGGAAATGTTTGCGACAGCTGATGACATCATCGCCAATGAAATCGCCCCACGTCCACACAACTCAGGGCACTACTCTATAGAAGCCTGCGACTTTTCTCAGTTTGATACTCATATCTTAGGCGTTCTGGGAGTACCGTTGCCAGAAATAAAATTATATGCTCCAGCTGTCATGCTCAACGTGCTCGGCCAACACGTCGAGGTTGCTGAAAAATATGTCGCAGAAAATCCAAGCGCCCACCTCCACATGTATGGTAAAATAGAAGCGAAGCACAACCGTAAGATGGGACATGTGACTTTGTTTAGTGATATGCCGGATAGTGTAGATGAGTTTGGGGAAGGGATAGATTTTTAGGACAAGCCTATGATACAAATTATTGTTAATGCTTTTGTAGAAAAAGATAAGATTGGAGCAGCCGTCGAAGTCGTGTATGCTAGTAGCAATCACGAAAAAGTGAAAGCTAAGTATGAAGAGCTGCTTGCTCAATACCCTGAAAATTATTTAGCAATTTATGACTTGCCACTGGATACAGACCTTAATTCATTGGAACATTACCCGTCTGTATGGATTGGGAAAGAAGAATTTGAATAATTTGGCTAATCAATGTTCTATGCTTTGTTTGCACATTGTGAAGTAGAAAAAGAAAGGAAAAATTAACAACATGATTGAACGTTACTCTCGCCCTGAGATGGCGAACATTTGGAGTGAAGAAAATAAATACCGTGCTTGGCTTGAGGTGGAAATCTTGGCTGATGAGGCATGGGCTGAGTTGGGGGAGATCCCTAAGGAAGATGTGGCTTTGATTCGCGAGAAAGCGGACTTTGACATCGACCGTATTTTGGAAATTGAGCAGGAGACTCGCCACGATGTGGTGGCTTTCACGCGTGCGGTTTCTGAGACTCTGGGTGAAGAGCGCAAGTGGGTCCACTATGGTTTGACCTCTACCGATGTGGTGGATACTGCCTATGGTTACCTTTACAAGCAGGCAAACGACATCATTCGTCGTGACCTTGAGAACTTCACCAACATCATCGCTGATAAGGCTAAGGAGCACAAGTTCACCATCATGATGGGTCGTACCCACGGTGTGCACGCTGAGCCGACGACTTTTGGTCTCAAGCTTGCGACTTGGTACAGCGAAATGAAGCGCAACATCGAGCGTTTCGAGCATGCGGCTGCTGGTGTGGAAGCTGGTAAGATTTCTGGTGCGGTTGGGAACTTTGCCAATATCCCACCGTTCGTAGAGCAATACGTCTGCGATAAGCTGGGTATTCGTGCCCAAGAAATCTCTACACAGGTCCTTCCTCGTGACCTTCACGCTGAGTACTTTGCAGTTCTTGCTAGCATCGCGACTTCAATCGAACGTATGGCGACTGAGATCCGTGGTCTGCAAAAATCTGAGCAACGCGAAGTGGAAGAATTCTTTGCTAAAGGGCAAAAAGGTTCATCTGCAATGCCGCACAAACGCAACCCTATCGGTTCTGAGAACATGACTGGTCTGGCGCGTGTTATCCGTGGTCATATGATTACAGCCTATGAAAATGTCGCTCTCTGGCATGAACGTGATATCTCCCACTCATCAGCTGAGCGTATCATCACACCAGATACGACTATTTTGATTGACTACATGCTCAACCGTTTTGGAAACATCGTTAAGAACTTGACTGTCTTCCCAGAAAACATGATCCGCAACATGAACTCTACATTTGGTTTGATTTTCAGCCAACGCGCTATGTTGACCTTGATTGAAAAAGGAATGACCCGTGAGCAAGCCTATGACTTGGTACAACCAAAAACAGCCTACTCTTGGGACAACCAAGTAGACTTTAAACCACTTCTTGAGGCAGATCCAGAAGTGACATCACGCCTCACACAAGAAGAAATCGACGAGATCTTTAACCCTCTTTATTACACTAAACGAGTGGATGATATCTTTGACCGTCTTGGACTAGGTGATTAATTAAAAAATAAACAGCGAGCTTCAATCTCGCTGTTTATTTTTTATCGAAAAAGACTTAGTCTTCTTTTCTTTTAGTGAGTCCATAGGCTGCTAGTGAGGCCATGAGTCCTGCGACTACTAGTCCTGCAGAATCGTGACTTCCTGTTTCAGGGAGTTGTTCTTCTGCTTTTGCTCTAGTTGGTTGGTTTGGACTTTCTAGTTTTGGTTTTTCTTCAGCAATAGCGGCTTGTCCGTTTTCACCACCTACATGTGTCACCATAGTTCCGACTTCGACTATTTGAGTAACAGCTTCCTGTGCTACGACACTATTTACAAGAGTTTTCACTTCCTTGCCATCAATAGTGTTCACAGAGTAGAAGTTCGTACGACGACCGTTGACACCTTTAGTAATGACTTGAGTTTTTCCTTTTAGCAAGAGTGGATTTTCACGAGTCACTGTGGTAAATGGAATTTCTTCTTCTTGGATATCCAGTCTAGGTTTTGTTTCTGCAACTGGAGCAAGATCATGTTCATCACCTACATGTGTTACCAGAGTTCCGACTTCAACAATTTGAGTAACTGCTTCTTTGGTTACAAGACTATCTACAAGTGTTTTCACTTCCTTGCCATCAACAGTGCTCACAGAGTAGAAGTTGCTACGATGTCCATTGACACCCTTAGTAATGACTTGCGTTTTTCCTTTGAGTAAGAGTGGATTTTCACGAGTAACAGTGGTAAATGGAATTTCTTCTTCTTGGATATCCAGTTTAGGTTTTACCTCAGTAGTTGGTGCAAGATCACTTTCATCACCCTTGTGAGTTACAGGAGCGCCGACTTCAACCACTTGGTTCACAGCTTCTTTGGTTACCTGGCTATCAAGGACTGTTTCTGTTGTTTTTCCATTTTCAGTGAGTACAGAGATGTAATGAGTTCGTTCACCTTTGACTCCTGCTGTGATAATATTTTCCTGACCAGCTGGGAGGTTAGGATTTTCTTTTTTGATAACTTCAAATGGAATTTCTTCAGTTCTTGTGATGAGTTCTGGACTGGTTTCAACATTGGCAGCCACTTCATTTTCATCCAGGCTTCCTGAGTGAGTTGCAGCTGGTTTGAGACCTAAGCGAGCAGCTTTTAGTTTGGCTACAAGTGTGTCAAGCTCAGCTTGTTTATTACGGTTGAGGTTGTAATTTAGAGCTGTTTTAGCTGCGTCAAGGGCCTCAAGACTTTTTTTACTATATCCTTCTAAGTTTTCAGGAATTTTTGCGATTTCTTCGCGGAGAGCATTATAATTAGCACGGAAGTAGTCTTTGTTGTGGTCTGCAAAGGCAGTCATGAGTTCAAAGATTTCCTCTTCCTTGTACTCAGCGCTTGGTCTATCTGCCCAGATAGCAAGCATACTTCCGACTGTTGGAAGGTCTACTTCAGGATATTTGGTAGAAGCTAGTTGATTGAATGGTGTTTTTCCAGTATTCTCAATAGCTTTTTTGAGGAAACCACCACCATCTTCTGGTTTTTGACCGAGAATGTAGTACCAGTCACCGTTGGTATTCAAGAACTTATAGCCCTTGCTTGCTAGGTATTGAGGTGATGCCAGGTTATAGCCCCACCATCCTTTAGACCAGTAAGAAATCAAGACATCTTTGTCAAACTGAACATCGTCCTTGTCCTCATAGTAGAAGCCATCGTTGAAGGCCATTGGTTGAAGCCCTCTTTCTTTGGCCATGGCAGCGAGGGTGTTGGCATATTCGGCAAACTTGCCATAGAGTTGATACCATTTGAGGTAGTACCAGCCTTGGGCACTAGTCGCGTCGTTAGCGTATTCGTCAGTACCAAAGTTGAAAATCTTTGTTTTACCTGCAAAGAAGTCCATGTATTTACCGATGAGGGCTTTTACAAAGTTCATCGCTTCTTCGTTTCTCAAGTCCATAGTTGTTTTGGAGACTTTGTCAAAGTGGGCTTGAGGATTTTTAATACCCAATTTTTCCATGGCAACCAGCATAGCATCCATGTGACCTGGACTGTTAATAGCTGGTATGAGACCGATGCCCTTAGATTTAGCGTATTCAATTAGTTCTGTCACTTCTGCCTGTGTAAGTGCAGTCCCGTTTGGATCATCGTAGTAAGCTTTTGTTCCTTGGATGATAGCATTTTTGACATCATCACTTGCATAGGTTTTTCCGTTGGCAGTGATGGTCATATCATCGAGTAGGAAGCGAAGTCCGTCATTTCCTAGAAGGAGATGAACATCAGAATATCCGAGCTCACTGGCCTTATCTACGATGCGTTTGAGTTGGTCAAGAGTAAAGTATTTGCGTCCAGCATCGATGGAGATTACCTTGTTTTTAGCAAGTTTTTCAACCTCACGTTTAGCATCTTCTTCTTTTTGAGCTTCAGGTGTGAAGGTCAAATTGCTAACTGCTTCTTGAAGTTTTGCAATTGCTTGGTCAATTGTGTCTTGTTGGGCACGGCTGAGGTTGCTATCAAGTGAACGGATGGCTTTTGCCGCTTCGTTAACCGCTGCGATGCTTTCTGCAGTATAACGGTTAAGGTCTTTTGGTACCTCGTTAAGTGCTTTTTCTGCAGACTCATAATCAGCTGCGAAGTATTCAGCGTTAGAATTTGCGAATTGACGCATGAGTTTGAAGAGGCGTGATGGTGAATAACGTGCAGATGGAGTGTCAGCCCAAGCAGCTACCATACCACCGATGATTGGGATATCAGCTCCTTCTGTTTTTGGTACAGAAGTGATTGGTGTGTTTTTAATACCATTGAGCCCCTGATCGAGATTGTACCAACCTTGGCCATCTGCATTTCGCCCAAGAACATAGTACCAAGCATCGTTAGTGTTTAGGATTTGGTGACCTTTTTCTACTAGAAGTTTAGAAGAAGCGACGTCGTAACCTCCCCAACCACCAGTCCACATTGAAACGATGATATCTTTGTCAAAAGTTCCGAAGCTAGTATCACTATTATAGTAGATGCCATCATTGAAGGCCATTGGTTTGAGACCGTGCGATTTTACAATACGAGCTAGGTCATTGGCGTAGGCAATAAATTTTTCATATCCTTTTACAGGGTAGCCTTCGTTTGGATAGTATTTATCAGCTTGAAGAACGCTCCAACCTTTAGCGTTTGTTGCATCATTGGCATATTCATCAAGTCCGATGTTGAAGATTTCAGTCTTTTTCGCGAAATAAGCAGCATACTTATCGATAAGGGCTTTTGTAAAAGCGACCGCTTGTTCGTTGTCAAGGTCTACAGTACGGGCTGATTCCTTCCCAAAATAGTTAAAGTTAGGGTTTTGGATTCCCAATTCTTTCATGGCATTGAGAATAGCATCCATGTGACCAGGACTATTTACTGTCGGAATGAGACCGATACCTTTATCTTTGGCATAGTTAATCAGATCTGTCATTTGACTTTCTGTTAAGTGATTGCCGTTTGGATCGTTATAATAATCATTTGTACCTTTTTCAATGGCACGTTTGACATCGTCACTGGCATAGGTCTTGCCGTTAGCTGTGATGCTCATATCGTCCAACATGAAGCGGAGCCCATCATTTCCAACTAATAGGTGTAAATCAGTGTAGCCATAATGTTTCGCTTTATCGATAATTTCCTTGAGTTGTTCTGGTGAGAAATATTTACGTCCAGCATCAATAGAAATAATTTTCTTTTTCGCTAGTTTTTCATTTACAGTTGCAGCACGTTCCTTTCCTGCATCTGTTGCCGGTTTGTCAGCCTCTGCTTTCGCTGCATCTTTTTTAGCATCTTTTTCAGCTGGTTTATCCTTGTCAGTCTTGTCTGTATTTGACTCTTTAGAATCAACCTCTTTCGCTTCTTCCTTTTTAGGGCTAGCTTCTTCTGCCTTTTTATTAGCAGTTTCTTTTTCAGCAGAAGTTGGAGTTACCACTTCTGTTTTATCACTAGGAGTTGAACTAACTTCCTCTTGTGGTTTTTCTTCTGTTTTTGGAAGACTAGCTACCTTATCAGCAGCTGGAATTTCTGTTTCTACAGTTTTTGGAGCTTCTGGTTGAAGCTCTGCTTTAGGTGTTTCCTCAGTCCGATTTTCGGATGATTGAGGGGAATCAGAAACCGTATGGATGGTCGGTTGGTTTTCTGTAGTAGTAGGAGTAACTCCATCGGCTGTAACAGTCTGTGCTTGGAAGGCGAATCCAATTAGAACAGAAGCTGCTCCTACAGCGTATTTACGAATAGAAAAACGCTGTTGTTTTTCATGTTTCATTGCAAAACCTCCTGATTGCATTGTTATATTGATAGCGTTTACATAAATCAACACCTTTATTTTATTTCTTATATTAACGAGAGTCAAGAGGAGATGACAAAAAACTATAATAAGTATAAAAAAATATAAAATTTAAACTTAAGATTTCAGATTGGTCGGAAAAGATACATATATATATCTAGTAGAATCTTTTTGGTTCTATTTCTATAAAATATTCCACAAATTATAGAATCTTCCAAAAATAGGTAAGCGCTACCTTTTTGGTGTGGTATAATAAGTATAGAAAAAGCCCAAGCGCTTAGGCTCAGGCTTTCTTCTTAGTGATCACGGTCACATGAAATGAATTTGATTTTGTAGTAATCCGCTCGTTTATATGTTTCGCTGTATGCGAGAACTTGACCAGTAGACTCTAGTTTAGTAGTCTTGGTTTGTAAAACGGTTGGGAATTGTTCATCGACTCCGAGGATCGAAGCCGCATGTTCTGGAGTTGGAAATGCTATTTCATTGATTTCTTCAAAATGTTCATCATTCATGTGAATGTGGTAATCCAATTTGAAACGGTTATAGATAGAGCTATAATATTCAAGATTTGGATAATTTGCGTTGATGTATTGTTCTGGAATGTAAGATGTATGGTAGATGTAGACAACACCACCTGTTTCGCGTACGCGTTCAATCTTGTAGTAGAACTGATCTCCGCGTAGTCCGAGTTTTTCTAAGTAGCTTAGTTTGTTTCCACGCTCAATAGAAAGGACGGTAACTTTATCATCTTTAGTTTCAAAAACTTCTACATCTGAAAACTCAACGAGTTTATGTTTGCGTGCGCGTGAAACGAATGTACCCTTTCCTTGTTGGCGGACAATATAGCCATCCTTGGCAAGGTCGTTTAAGGCACGAACAACTGTGATAGAACTTACATCATACATTGCAATCAATTCAGCTTCAGTGTAGAATTTATCTCCACTAGCAAATTGACCAGAAATGATTTTGTTCTTTAACTCATCTTTAATATATTGATACTTTGGAATTGCCATATTTTCACCTCGATTTTCCTTCTCCGTTAAAGATTTTACCATAAAACTGGAAAGAATAGTAGCCTTTTGAATAAAAAATTAGAATAATAGGCTATAAGGTTAATTTACATAGGAATAAATAGAAAAATCTACATTTTTATACATGGTGCTAAAATGTTGTTATGACTATAGATTACGAGATTTTTATAAGTTTTTTGTGTAAAATTTAGTGAAAAATGAAAAAAATCGTGAAAACCTATTGACAAATGCAAGATATTGAGATATATTTACTATATCAACAAATGAAAGCGTAAACTTTAATTGTCAGAAGGTAAGAATATGACACGATTTGAGATACGGGATGATTTTTATCTCGATGGAAAATCATTTAAGATTTTATCTGGCGCCATTCATTATTTTAGGGTTCCTCCAGAAGATTGGTATCATTCGCTCTATAACTTGAAGGCTCTTGGTTTTAATACAGTAGAGACTTATGTGGCTTGGAATTTACACGAGCCTCGTGAGGGTGAATTTCACTTTGAAGGGGCTCTGGATTTGGAGCGATTTCTTCAGACAGCACAAGATTTAGGTCTCTATGCGATTGTTCGTCCGTCACCCTTCATCTGTGCGGAGTGGGAATTCGGTGGTTTACCAGCTTGGCTTTTAACCAAAGATATGAGGCTTCGTTCCTCAGATCCTGCTTATATTGAAGCTGTCGGTCGCTATTATGACCAGCTCTTGTCACGGTTGGTTCCACATTTGTTGGACAATGGTGGCAACATCCTCATGATGCAGGTTGAAAATGAGTATGGTTCTTATGGAGAAGATAAGGCTTATCTAAGAGCCATTCGACAGTTGATGGAAGAGCGTGGCGTAACCTGTCCCCTCTTTACATCAGATGGTCCATGGCGAGCTACTCTGAAAGCTGGAACCTTAATCGAAGATGACCTCTTTGTGACAGGGAACTTTGGTTCTAAGGCACCTTATAACTTTTCACAGATGCAGGAATTCTTTGATGAGCATGGTAAGAAATGGCCACTCATGTGTATGGAGTTCTGGGATGGCTGGTTCAATCGTTGGAAAGAACCGATTATCACACGGGATCCGAAAGAATTGGCAGAAGCTGTTCGAGAGGTATTGGAGCAAGGCTCTATTAACCTTTACATGTTCCACGGTGGTACAAACTTCGGATTCATGAATGGTTGCTCGGCTCGAGGAACTTTGGACCTACCACAAGTTACATCTTATGATTACGATGCCCTTCTGGATGAAGAAGGAAATCCAACTGCCAAATATCTGGCAGTCAAGAAGATGATGGCAACACATTTCCCAGAGTATCCGCAGTTAGAACCGCTCTACAAAGAGAGTATGGAGTTGGATGCTATTCCACTAGTTGAAAAAGTTTCCTTGTTTGAAACCTTGGATAGCTTGTCAAGTCCAGTAGAAAGCCTCTATCCTAAAAAGATGGAGGAGTTGGGACAAAGTTATGGCTACCTACTCTACCGAACAGAAACAAACTGGGATGCAGAAGAAGAAAGACTTCGTATCATTGACGGTCGAGATAGGGCTCAGCTTTATGTCGATGGTCAGTGGGTCGAAACCCAATATCAGACAGAGATTGGGGAAGATATTTTTTATCAAGGTGAAAAGAAAGCGCTGTCTAGATTGGATATCTTGGTAGAAAATATGGGGCGTGTCAACTATGGACACAAGTTCTTAGCAGATACGCAACGTAAGGGAATTCGGACAGGGGTTTGTAAGGATTTGCACTTCTTACTAAACTGGAAACACTATCCACTTCCTCTAGACAATCCTGAGAAAATTGATTTTTCAAAAGGATGGGCAGAAGGACAACCAGCCTTTTACGCTTATGACTTTACAGTCCAAGAGCCAAAAGATACTTACCTAGACTTGTCTGAGTTTGGTAAGGGAGTTGCCTTTGTCAATGGGCAGAACCTAGGACGTTTTTGGAACGTCGGCCCAACCCTCTCGCTTTATATTCCTCATAGCTATCTAAAGGAAGGTGCTAACCGCATCATTATCTTTGAAACAGAAGGTGAATATAAAGAAGAGATTCATTTAACTCGTAAACCTACACTAAAACACATAAAGGGGGAAAACTTATGACAATTGTAGGATGCCGTATCGATGGACGTTTGATCCACGGACAAGTAGCCAATCTATGGGCTGGAAAACTAAATGTTTCACGTATTATGGTTGTGGATGACGAAGTTGTCAACAACGACGTTGAAAAGAGTGGTTTGAAACTCGCGACACCACCAGGTGTGAAATTGAGTATTTTGCCAATTGAAAAAGCGGCAGCCAATATTCTTGCTGGTAAATATGATAGCCAACGTCTCTTTATCGTGGCTCGTAAACCAGACCGCTTCCTTGGTTTGGTCGAAGCAGGTGTACCACTTGAAACCCTTAATGTTGGGAATATGTCTCAAACACCAGAAACTCGTTCTATTACACGTTCTATTAACGTAGTAGACAAGGATGTGGAAGATTTCCGCAAACTAGCAGAAAAAGGTGTTAAATTAACTGCTCAAATGGTTCCAAATGATCCAGTTTCAGACTTTTTGAGCTTATTAAAATAGGAAAAAATTTTTAGGAGGTCATTGTTATGATACAATGGTGGCAAATTTTACTTCTCACTTTGTACTCAGCTTATCAAATCTGTGATGAGTTGACGATCGTTTCATCTGCAGGTTCCCCTGTATTTGCTGGTTTCATTACTGGTTTAATTATGGGAGATGTGACTACTGGTCTGCTTATCGGTGGTAACTTGCAACTGTTCGTTCTTGGGGTTGGTACCTTCGGTGGTGCTTCTCGTATCGACGCAACTTCTGGTGCGGTTCTTGCGACAGCCTTCTCTGTTTCACAAGGAATTGATGCATCACTGGCGATTACAACAATCGCTGTGCCAGTAGCAGCTCTCTTGACTTACTTCGACGTTCTTGGACGTATGACAACTACTTTCTTCGCTCACCGTGTGGATGCTGCAATCGAACGCTTTGACTATAAAGGTATTGAACGCAACTACTTGCTTGGTGCGATTCCTTGGGCTCTATCTCGTGCCCTTCCAGTCTTCTTTGCCCTTGCTTTTGGTGGTGCCTTCGTACAATCAGTGGTAGACTTCGTTGAAGCCTACAAATGGGTTGCAGATGGCTTGACACTTGCAGGACGTATGCTTCCAGGTCTTGGATTTGCAATCTTGCTTCGTTACCTTCCAGTTAAACGTAACCTTCACTACCTTGCTATGGGATTTGGTTTGACAGCTATGTTGACAGTTCTTTACTCATATGTAACAGGTCTTGGTGGCGCTGTTGCAGGTATTATCGGTACTCTACCTAAAGATGTTGCTGAAAAAATTGGTTTCGTGAACAACTTCAAAGGATTGTCTATGATTGGTATCTCTATCGTAGGTATCTTCCTAGCAGTGCTTCACTTCAAAAATAGCCAAAAAGTAGCTGTAGCAGCACCTTCTACACCATCAGAAAGTGGGGAAATCGAAGATGACGAATTCTAATTACAAACTTACAAAAGAAGATTTTAATCAAATCAACAAACGTAGCTTGTTTACTTTCCAATTGGGTTGGAACTACGAACGTATGCAAGCTTCTGGTTACCTTTACATGATCCTGCCTCAGTTGCGTAAAATGTATGGGGATGGCACTCCTGAATTGAAAGAAATGATGAAAGTTCATACTCAATTCTTCAATACTTCACCATTCTTCCACACAATTATCGCTGGTTTTGACCTTGCCATGGAAGAAAAAGATGGTGTAGGTTCAAAAGATGCCGTTAACGGTATCAAGACAGGTTTGATGGGACCATTCGCTCCTCTTGGAGATACGATCTTTGGTTCACTTGTACCTGCTATTATGGGATCTATCGCAGCAACTATGGCTATCGCTGGCCAACCATGGGGAATCTTCCTTTGGATTGCAGTTGCATTTGTTTATGATATCTTCCGTTGGAAACAGTTAGAATTTGCCT
Organism: uncultured Streptococcus sp.; assembly: GCF_915066115.1. Taxonomy (GTDB): domain Bacteria; phylum Bacillota; class Bacilli; order Lactobacillales; family Streptococcaceae; genus Streptococcus. The sequence continues at coordinate 14,131 of NZ_CAJZDT010000032.1, forward strand.
ACAAAGAAGGGGTTAACCTTATCAACAACATGCAAAGTACTTTGACAGCTTTGATTGACGCTGCATCTGTACTTGGTGTCTTCATGATGGGTGCTCTTGTAGCAACAATGATCAACTTTGAAGTTTCTTATAAATTGCCAATCGGTGAAAAGATGATTGACTTCCAAGATATCTTGAACTCAATCTTCCCACGCTTGCTTCCAGCAATCTTTACTGCCTTTATCTTCTGGTTGCTTGGTAAGAAAGGTATGAACTCTACAAAAGCAATTGGTATCATCATTGCTCTTGCATTAGGTCTTTCATTCATCGGTAAATTCTTGCTTGGAATGGGCGCATAATTTATGGCTAAATCATTAATTTTGGTGAGTCATGGTCGTTTCTGTGAAGAGCTTAAAGGTAGCACTGAAATGATCATGGGTCCACAAGACAATATTCATGCAGTGGCTCTTCTTCCAGAAGATGGTCCAGAAGAATTTACTGCAAAATTTGAAGCAGCTATTGAAGGATTGGATGATTTCCTAGTCTTTGCGGATCTTCTCGGTGGAACACCATGTAACGTGGTAAGCCGTTTGATCATGGAAGGTCGTGATATTGATCTTTACGCAGGGATGAATCTTCCAATGGTAATTGAATTTATCAATGCGAGCCTTACAGGTGCAGATGCGGACTATAAGAGCCGTGCTGCAGAAAGCATTGTGAAAGTTAATGACCTATTAGCTGGCTTCGATGATGACGAAGATGAATAATACTCTTCGAAAATCAAATTCAAACCACGTCAACGTCGCCTTGCCGGACTCAAGTACAGCCTGCGG